>JBFGLA010000021.1:0-16265 GCA_041576355.1 Burkholderiales bacterium | reverse complement strand
CTCGGCGAGGGCGCGGGCTTCGCCACGGCCGCCTTCGGCGCCGGGGGCGCGGTGTCCGTGCGTTCCGTCTTGAGCGGGGTCGCCGGCGCGCTCGGGGCGACATCGGCCACGGCGGGTTTGGGCCGGGCCGGACGGGCCGCAGGTGCGTCGGGCTCCTGGGCCGAGCGGATGGCGAGAGCGGTGCCCACGATCACGAAGAACAGGAGCGGCGCGGCGATCATGGCGCTGCGGTGCA
Source organism: Burkholderiales bacterium (assembly GCA_041576355.1). Lineage (GTDB taxonomy): Bacteria > Pseudomonadota > Gammaproteobacteria > Burkholderiales > SG8-39 > JAOUFA01. Next base: position 16,030 of record JBFGLA010000021.1, on the reverse strand, counting down.
ACCCGAAGGGTCCTCGTGCCCACCACCAGGCCGCGCGCAGGGAGCTCGCCATGGTATGCGACGCCGTCTCGATCAGGCGGCGCGCCTCGGGCGTTTCCGCGACGACCGAGTACACCTCGTGCGCGCGTACGTGCTTGTCGGTGCGCGAACCTTCGTGTCGGAACAGGTTCGCGAAGTCGTGCGAGAGGCACGACACCACCTCGTAAAAGGATCGCGACACGAGAATCTGGCCGGGCTCGGAGAAGCTCATGACCCGCTGCGCGACGTTGATCCCATCGCCGATGATGCTCGTCTGCTTGTTGATATCGCGCACCAGCCGCACCGGGCCCAGATTGATGCCCATGCGCACCGGAAGCGCCTGCAGCGAATCGCGGATCGAGATCGCGGTGAACAGCGCGTCCTCCGGATCGCCGGGAAAGGTCACCGCGGCGCCGTCGCCCGTGTCGAGTATGATGCGGTCGCGCGGCGCGATCCGCTCGAGCGCGACGGTCAGCATTTCGTTGAACGCCTGCTTGAGTTGGATCTGCTCCTCGACCGGTTTCTTCGAATATTCGACGATATCGAGAAACACGACGCTGCAGATGAGCGTGCGGCTGGAAATCTGCATTCCGGGGGGGACGATCGAGCGAAGGCAGCGCGACGGCCGCGACCAGCCTATTTTACGCGCATGCCCGGTTGCGCACCCGTGTCCGGCGCGACGAGAAATAGTTCCGGTCCCCCGGATCGGGCCTTTTCGTCCCCATTCCACGACGCCGCGAGCACCATGCCTTCCGAGACGCCGAAGCGCATCTTGCGCGGCGCGAGGTTCGCGACGACCACGGTGTACCGCCCCTTGAGGGTTTCCGGCGCATAGGCGGATTTGATGCCGGCGAACACGGTGCGAGTTCCGGCGCCGATGTCAAGCGTGAGCTTTAGCAGCTTGTCCGCGCCTTCGACCTGCTCGGCGTCGACGATTTTCGCCACGCGCAGCTCGATCTTGTTGAACTCATCGATGCTGATGGATTCGCTCACGGGCACCTCTTTCTGCGTGGCGCGCTGCTGATGCTCGGCGTGCCGCTGCGGCGAGGGATCTCTCGCTGCGGGCGACTCGAGCAGGGCGTCGAGTTGCTTGGCATCGACGCGGGTGAGAATGTGCCGGTACTTGCGTATCCGGTGCCCGCCGGGGAGAAGCGAGTTCGCGTCGGCCCAACGCAACGGGTCGATGCAGAGGAACGTTTCGACCTGGGCGGCAAGTGCCGGCACGACCGGCTTAAGATAGAGAGTAAGCAGCCGGAACAGGTTGATCGCGTCCGAGCAGACCTGGTGCAATCGAGCCGCCTCGTCCGGCTTCTTTGCCAGGTCCCAGGGCTTGTTCGCATCGACGAACCCGTTCGCCTCGTCGGCGAGGGACATGACGTCCCGCAGCGCCTTGCCGAATTCGCGCGCTTCGTAGGCGGCGGCAATCGCGCCCGCCGCCTGCTGAAACTTGCCGACTAGAGCGTTGCCGCGCGGCGACCCTTCCCGGATTTCGCCGGCGAAGCGCTGGTTGAGAAAGCCGGCGCAGCGGCTCGCGATGTTCACGTACTTTCCGACGAGATCGCTGTTCACTCGGGCGACGAAGTCGTCCGGATTGAAATCGACGTCCTCGACATTGGCGTTCAGCTTGGCGGCGATGTAGTAGCGCAGCCAATCCGGGCTCATGCCGAGTTCCAGGTAGCGCAGCGGGCTGATTCCGGTGCCGCGCGACTTCGACATCTTTTCGCCGGAGACGGTGATGAATCCATGCACGTACACGTGATTCGGCTCTTTGTACGGTGCGCCGGCGAAGTGCAGCATGGCCGGCCAGAACAGCGTGTGGAAATAGATGATGTCCTTGCCGATGAAGTGGATCTGCTCGGTACCGGGATCGGCGAGGAATTCCTGAAACGTGCGGGTTTCGCCCCTTGCCCTCGCTTTGCCCGAATCAAAGTACTTCTTCAGCGAAGCCAGATACCCGATCGGAGCGTCGAGCCAGACGTACAGGTATTTCTCCTCGGCGATGTCCGGAATCCGGATGCCGAAGTAGGGCGGATCGCGCGAGATGTCCCAGTCGGCGAGCGCCTGGTCGCCGCTTCCCTCGAGCCACTCCTTCGCCTTGTTGAGGACTTGCGGCTGGAGTCTGCCGGGCGCTTCGATCCAGCGCTTCAGGAAATCGCGGCACTTCGGGTTCGAGAGCTGGAAGAAGTGATGCTCCGACGATTTCAGCACCGGCGCTGCGCCCGAAAGCGTCGAGTAGGGGTTCCTCAGTTCGGTCGGCGAATAGACCGAGCTGCAGTTCTCGCAGGCGTCGCCGTACTGGTCCCTCGCGCCGCACTTCGGGCACTCGCCCTTGATGTAGCGATCGGCGAGGAACATGCGCTTCACCGGGTCGTAGAATTGCTCGACCGGCTTCACGTAGACGAGTCCCGCGGCCTTCAGCTTGCGATAGATGTCCTGCGAGAGCTCGGTGTTCTCCGGCGATTCGGTCGAGTGCCAGTGGTCGAACGAGAGGTGAAAGCCCTCGAGATGTCTCGGCCGTTCGGCGCCGATGCGGGCGACGAGCTGCTCGGGCGTGACCCCATCGGCCTGCGCCTTGAGCATGATCGGCGCTCCGTGCGCGTCATCCGCGCAGACGAAATGCACTTCGTGCCCTTGCATCCGCTGGAATCGTACCCAGACGTCGGCCTGGATGTACTCCATGATGTGGCCGATATGGAACGATCCGTTGGCGTACGGCAGCGCGGTGGTGACGAAGATGCTGCGGCGGGAAGACATCGAAGGGCGGGAATCCAAGCCAGGAATTCTAGCAAAGCGTATAGGGGAATCGCCCTTTAAGCGGGCGGTTTCGGTAAACTTACATGTTTTTCCGCCGCACCCGGCGAGGAAGTCGTCATGGCGATCAGCGAAGCTCAAGTCGAATCGGTACTCAAGCAGCTCGTCGACCCGAACACAGGCAAGGATTTCGTGAGCACACGCTCGGCAAAGGGCGTGAAAGTGACGGGCAACGACGTGGCGCTCGAGATCGAGCTCGGTTACCCGGGGAAAAGCCAGTTCGATCCGATCCGGCGCGAAGTCGTGCAGGCGCTGAAGAGTGCCGGCGCGGCGAACGCGACGGTGAGCGTGCGCTCGAAGGTCGTCGCACACGCGGTGCAGCGCGGCGTGAAGCTCATTCCAGGCATCAAGAACATCATCGCCGTCGCTTCCGGCAAGGGCGGCGTCGGCAAGTCGACGACGGCAGTGAACCTCGCCCTTGCGCTCGCGGCGGAAGGCGCCTCGGTCGGAATCCTGGACGCCGATATCTACGGCCCCTCGCAGCCGATGATGCTTGGAATCTCGGGCCGGCCAGAATCGAAGGACGGCAAGTCGCTCGAGCCGATGGAGGGGCACGGCATCCAGGCGATTTCGATCGGTTTCCTGATCGACGTCGACACGCCGATGGTATGGCGCGGTCCGATGGTGACGCAGGCGCTCGAGCAGCTCCTCAAGGATACGCGCTGGCGCGAACTCGATTACCTCGTGGTCGACCTGCCGCCCGGCACCGGCGATATCCAGCTCACCCTGGCGCAGAAGGTCCCGGTGACCGGTGCGGTTATCGTCACGACGCCGCAGGACATCGCCCTGATCGACGCGAGGAAGGGCCTGAAGATGTTCGAGAAGGTGGGCATCCCGATACTCGGCGTGGTCGAGAACATGTCGATCCACGTCTGCCCGAATTGCGGTCACGAGAGCCACATCTTCGGCTCGGGCGGGGCCGAAAAGATGTGCCGCGAGTACGGCACTCAGCTGCTCGGCCAGCTGCCGCTCGACGAGGGAATCCGGGAGCAGGCCGATTCCGGCAAGCCGACCGTGGTTGCCGACCCCGACGGCAAGGTGGCCGAGATCTACCGCCGGGTCGCCCGCCGCTGCGCGGTCAAGATCGCCGAGTCGCAGAAGGATCTGACCGCGAAGTTTCCCAACATCGTGGTGCAGAACACCTAGGCCCGGTGATTCCCGCCGTCACCGACCCCAATGACCATAAAATCAGACAGATGGATCCGCCGCATGGCGGAGACGAGCCGCATGATCGAGCCTTTCGAGCCCACCCTCGTCCGGTCGGTCCAAGGCTCGAAAGTCGTGTCCTTCGGAACCTCGAGCTACGGCTACGACATCCGCTGCTCGAACGATTTCAAGATCTTCACCAACATCAACTCGACCATCGTCGACCCCAAGGCGTTCGACGCGAAGTCGTTCGTCGACTTCAAGGGCGACATCTGCATCATTCCGCCCAACTCGTTCGCCCTCGCGCGCACCGTCGAGTATTTCCGCATCCCGCGTAACGTGCTGACCATCTGCCTGGGCAAGTCCACCTACGCGCGCTGCGGGATCATCGTCAACGTGACCCCACTGGAGCCCGAGTGGGAGGGACACGTCACGCTCGAGTTCTCCAACACGACGCCTCTGCCGGCGAAGATCTACGCCAATGAGGGCGTCGCGCAGGTGATCTTCATCGAGTCCGACGAGGTGTGCGAGACCTCGTACCGCGACCGCGGCGGCAAGTACCAGGGACAGCAGGGCGTCACGCTGCCGAGGATCTGACCCGGCGCGGGCGAGCGCGAAGAGCAGGGCTGCGCCCGGCCTCTTCTTCGACCCGGCGATTCGCGAAACACAATATCTAGTGCAGCTGATCTGCCGCGTCGCTATACCTTGTAGCTACGCCGCGAACCGGAATCTTCGGCAGGATGCGCAAAAAAGTGCAATGGACCCTTGACTCCGAGGGGGTCGATCCTATAATCGGCGCAAAGTTTGCGTGTCCACTACCAGCGAGGGGAAGGAGGTCATCATGACAGGCGAAAGGAACTGCCGTCCGGTGTACGACGTCTGTGTTCGGGACATACCTGAAACCTAACGGGCGCCGGGAGTCGCTTGAACGTGACCCAATCCCCGCGCCCGGATGAAACCGGGAGCAATTGATGGCCGCTCGCGCCACTAGCATTCTTCGCAACAAGCAGGCTTTACAACCGCAAGAACCCCTCTTCGACACGCATCCCGAAGTCAGCCTCGACTTCGAGACCGTCCGCGAGGCCGCGCGGGAGAAGTACACCCGGCCGTTCCTGATCCTCGATACCGCGATCGTGCGCGAAAAGGTCCGCCGCTTCCGGGCCGCCATGCCGCGCGTGCGGCCGCACTACGCGGTGAAGGCGAATCCCGACCGACGCGTGCTGAAGACCCTGGAACAGGAAAGCGCCGGATTCGAGATCGCGTCGCCCGCGGAGCTCGACCAGCTGCTTGCGCTGGGCGTGCCGCCCGCCGAGGTGTTCTACTCCAATCCGGTGAAGGCGCGCGAGTGGATCGTCCAGGCCGCGGCCAAGGGGGTCGAGTGGTACGTCATTGACAGCGTCGACGAGTTGCACCGCGTGCACGAGGTCAAGCCCGATGCGAAGCAATACCTGCGCATCGCGGCGCCAAACATCGGCAGCGACTGGCCGCTTGCCGGGAAGTTCGGTGCCAGTGTGACCGAGGCACGCGAGATCGTGGCGGCCGCGGCGAAGCTCGGCGCGGATCTCGCCGGCGTGACCTTTCACGTGGGCTCGCAATGCCGCAATCCCGAGAACTGGCGCGTCGGAATCGAAAAGGCCCGCACCGTGTTCGACGCGATGCTGAAGGCAGGGCTCAAGCCCAGGCTGCTCGATATCGGGGGCGGTTTCCCGGTGCGCCACGTCAAGCCCATTCCTTCGATCGAAATGATCGGAGAAGTGGTCAACCGCGCTCTGGAAGCGTTCCCGGAAGAGATCCAGGTGATCGCCGAGCCTGGCCGCTACTTGGTGTCCGACGCCGGGTATTTCGTCTGCCGGGTGCTGGGAACGGCGACGCGGGCGGGCAAGCGCTGGATGCATTGGGATGCGGGCCTCTTCGGCGGCATCATCGAAACGACCGAGGGTTTGCGCTACAAGATACGGTCCGACCGATCCGGACCGGATGTCGAGTGGACAGTGGCAGGTCCGACCTGCGATTCGGTCGATGTCATCCTGCGCGACGAGCCTTTGCCCTCCGATCTCCAGGCGGGCGACTTCGTCTACATCCGCAATGCAGGGGCCTACACCACCGCATACGCCAGCCAATTCAACGGGTTTCCGCTGCCGGAAGTCAGGATCATCGAGTCGAAGTCCGGCTGATACACGGCTTCGGCGGAGCCGGACATCCGGAAAGGCGGGCGCAAGCCCGCCTTTTTTATGCCCCTATGCGAAAGTGGGCGCTAACAAGCTTCGCTGCCTCAGCGTGCCCGCTCGTACAGGACGAAGTCGAATGCCGTACCGTCTGCGGCGACCTGCGGCGTTCTCTGCGTCTCGCGCCACCGCGAGCGGTCGTAATCGGGAAAGCGCGCGTCCCCCGCGAATGCCTTCTTGACTTCTGTCAGCGCGAGCCCGTCCGCGAGGGGCAGGGCGGCCTCGTACAGCTTCTCCCCGCCGATGACGAATGCCACCGGCTCCCCCGCGCATAGCGCCAGGGCATATTCGAGCGTCGAGGCAACGCCCGCGCCCGGCGCCTCGTACCCGGGTGTTCGACTCACCACGATGTTTTCGCGGCCGGGCAGCGGCTTTCCGAGCGACTCCCAGGTGCGCCGTCCCATGATGATGGGGTGGCCCATCGTTAGCGCCCTGAAATGCTTCAGATCCTCGGGCAAGTGCCAGGGCAGCCTGCCTTGCGCGCCGATGACCCGATTGGAGGCGACTGCCGCGATCAGATAGATACGCGGTTCGGCCGGGGAATCCGCCTGCGCCAATCCGACCGGCGGTTGCACGCCCAGACGGGTGTCGTCTCCTTGTGACATTCCTCCTCGTCCGGATATGCCTATTGCTCTGATTATAGGCGGATGGGCACCGTTACTATTTCACCCTCTGCCGCATTGCCCTACCCGCGCTCTTTTCCGGCGCTGGTGCTGACCGGATTCCTGCTGGTCGCGCTGCCGCTGGTCGGCGCGCTCGCCTACTCGACCTGGACGACGCAGCGGCTCGCCGATCAGAGCCGCGATGCGGTATTCAACGCGTCGCAGGCGGCGCGCGCGAGCCGCTCGCTGGTGAACCGCGTGGGATCGATCGAACGGCTCGCCCGCCAGGTCGCCGTGCTCGCCGATCCCGCGCTGACGGCCGATTTTGCCCAGGCACATCTCGCCTTTTTGCAGGTCGTCGAGGAGCTTTCCGGGTTGCCGCTCGAAGCGGAGCATCGAACCGCGCTGGAGCGAGTTGTCAGCGAGGAGCAGGACCTTTTCCGGCTGCTCAATCGGCGTCCGCGTCCGCGCGCCTATGCGAGCGAGCTGGTCAGGCGCGCGTCGCGCCTCGCCGATCAAGGTTACGAGGTTCTGGCGATCGGTTCCGGGGTCGCCGAGCGCGAAGTCGAGCGTCTGCGCCAGGGAGCGGAGGCGGTACGGCAGCGCCTCATCCTCCTCGGGATCTCGGGCACGGGGGCCGCGCTGGTTCTCGCGACCGCGCTCGCGGGCTTCATCGTCCGGCCGATACGCGAGCTGGACGCCTCGATCCGCCAGCTGGGCGGAGCCGATTTCAACAAGCCGATCCGCGTCCGCGGACCGGCCGATTTGCGCTACCTCGGCGAGCGTCTGGACTGGCTGCGACGCCGGCTGAGCGAGCTCGAGGCGCAGAAGACGCGCTTTCTGCGCTACCTGTCGCACGAGCTGAAGACGCCGCTTACCGCGCTGCGCGAGGGCACCGAGCTGCTCAATGATCAGGTGCCGGGACCCCTGGTGCCGCGGCAGCGCCAGGTCGTGTCGATCATGCGCGACAACAGCATCAAGCTGCAGCACATGATCGAGGAGCTGCTCGATTACCAGCGCGCGCTGCATGCCGCGGCGTCCCTCGACGTGAAGCCGGTAGCGCTCGACGCCCTGGTCCGCGACGCGCTCACCGCGCATGATCTCGCGCTCAAGGCGAAGAACCAGCACCTGGTGCTCGATCTGGCGCAGGTCACGGTCGAGGCGGACGCGTCCAAGCTTCGTTCGATCGTCGAGAACCTGGTCGGCAACGCCGTGAAGTTCACCCCGGAAGGGGGAACCATCTCGGTGCGTGCCATCGAAGAGGCCGCGGAGGCGATCGTCGAGGTGATCGACTCGGGTCCGGGCGTACCCGCCGCGGAGCGCGATTCGATTTTCGATTCCTTCTTCCGCGGCCGCGCGAAGTCGAGCGGCCGCGTGGAGGGCAGCGGTCTCGGGCTTGCCATCGCGCGCGAGTTCGCCGAAGCGCATGGCGGGCGCATCGCCGCCGTGGGCGGCGCCGGAGGCGGGCATTTCCGGCTCGCCCTGCCGCGCCGGCCGGCGCCCGCCCTGGCTGCAGCGGCATGAGAACACTCGCTATCGCTGCGCTCGCGTGGCTTGCCGGCTGCGCAGCCCTGCCCCCCGACACGGGCGATGCCGCCGCCATCAGCGAAATCGTCGGCGAGACGGTAGCCGCCTCGCGCGCTCCGGTGCCCGAGCAGCGCAGCCTGCTCGCGACCGCGCAGCGCAGGTTTGCCCACTCGCCCTCGGATTCGAGTCGCGTTCGCTTGGGCGCCTTGTACGCGTCGCTGCCCGAGCCGCTGCGGGACGACGTACGCGCCAAGGCCCTTCTAGATCCGCTCGCCGCAAGCGGTTCCCGCGCTGCATTGGCGCAACTTGCGGCCCTGCTCGCCGACCAGGTATCCGCGCGCCAGCGTGTGGTCAGCGATCGCGCCCGCGCGCAGCGCGCGAGCGAGCTGCGGGAAGAGGCCCTGCGGCAGCAGATCGAGGCGCTGACGGCAATCGAGCGCGGCATCCTCGACCGCGAGGAACGGCTGCGGGCGAAGGAAAGGTGAACGAATGACTCGAGAGGCACCGAAGATCCTGCTCGTCGACGACGACCGGGGCCTGCTGGAACTGGTCTCGATGCGTCTTTCCGCGTCGGGTTATGCGGTCACCACCGCTGAATCCGGGGAAGCCGCGCTCGCTTACCTGCGCCTTTCGCCTCCTGATGTCGTGGTCACCGACTTGCGCATGGACGGCATGGACGGCATGGCGCTGTTCGAAGCGATCCACCGCGACACTCCCGAACTGCCGGTCGTGATTTTGACGGCCCACGGCACGATTCCGGCGGCGGTCGCAGCGACGCAACGCGGCGTATTCGGCTTTCTGACCAAGCCTTTCGACAGCAGCGCGCTGCTCGAAACCGTGGCGGACGCGGTCCGCCTCTCCAGCATGCCGGCGGACGGCGCGCGCGCCGACTGGCGCGCGGACGTTATCACGCGATCTCCGGACATGGAAGCACTGCTCGCGAGGGCGCACCGCGCTGCGGCCTCGGACGCGAGTGTCTGCATCTATGGCCCGACCGGGGCGGGCAAGGCGCTACTCGCGCGGGCCCTCCACCGGGCGAGCCGCCGCGCGCAGGCGCCATTCGTGGTGGTCGAATGCGGGGCGAACCCCGAGGGATTGCTTGAAGCCGAGCTTTTTGGCCAAGCGAAGGGGGCCTCCGCGGGCGCGGGGCAAGACCGCCGAGGCCAGTTCGAAGCCGCCGAGGGCGGAACGCTGTATCTCAACGAAGTGGAAACGATCCCGCTCGCGCTTCAGGCAAAGCTGCTCAGAGCGCTCGACGAGCGCGCGGTACGGGCGGTCGGCTCCAACCGGGTCGTCGCCATTAACGTGCGTATCGTCTGCGCCACGCAATGCAATCTCGAAGAACGAGTCGCCGCGGGCGAGTTTCGCGAGGACCTTTACTACCGCCTGAACGTCGTCAAGCTCGCCGTCCCCGCGCTGGCCGCACGCCGTGAGGATATTCCGCTGCTGGCTACCGATTTCCTCGCGCGGTTCGCAGAGCGATCCGGTCGGCAGCGGACTGCGTTCGCGCCCGACGCCATGGAGGCGCTCATCACGGCCCCATGGCCCGGTAACGTCAGGCAACTGCTCAACGTGGTCGAGCAGGTCGAAACGCTCGCGACCGCGCCGGTGATTCCGGCCTCTTTGGTTCGCCAGGCCGTGGATGCGACCGATTCGGTGCTGACCCCGCTCGACGAGGCGCGCAAGGCGTTCGAGCGCGATTACCTCGTGCGTATCCTGAAAATCACCAGCGGCAACGTCACGCGGGCGGCGCGCCTCGCAGGACGCAACCGCACCGAGTTCTACCGGCTGCTGGAGCGCCACGCGCTGGCGCCGGCAATGTTCAAGAACCGACCCGGTGCTCACCGGGACCCGCGATAAGCCTGCTCCACGAAGCGCCTAGCCGAGCCGGGTGTGCGCGAACGCCCGGGGTCGGGCGAGGGCGATCGCGCCGACGCAGGCGAGCGCAAAGCCGCCCAGGACGTGAAAACCGGCGAGGATTCCGTACCGGTCGGCGAGGAAACCCATTACGAGGGGAGTCGAAAGATGCGAAATCCCCCACCCCAGGCCGCCAAGCGCCATCGCCGAGCCACGCTGCTGCACGCTGCTCGCTTCGCTGATCGTCATCTGGAAGTAAAGGGTCATGAGACCCGAGCCCAGCCCGACGAGCAGCATGAGGACGGAAATCATGATGGCGTCGTCGAACCAGGGCAGGGCGCCAACGGCGACCGCCACCGCGATGCCGGAGTAAACGGGCCACAGGCTGGCCGGTCCGGTCTTTACGAAGCGCGCTGCAAGAAGGCCGGCGCTAATCGCGCCCACCGCACGCAGCGCGATCAGCACCCCGGATGCGTCTTCCCCATAGTCGTAGTGCTTGAGCAACAGCGGATAGAAGCTCATCGACAGCGAGAAGGGCAGCGCTGAAAGGTAGGCGCATGTGACCGCGTAATAGATGATCGGCATCCGAAGCAGTGCGCCAAAATGGGAGAACACGCCCGCTCCCGCCGACGGGCTGCGGACGCCGCGCGGCGTACCCAGGCCGAAACCCCACGCCGCGAAGCCGGCCGCTGCGAGCACGAGGAAGGTCGCGGTGAACCCCGCAATCGCAAGAATGAATCCGCAGCTCCCGGTGCCGGCGATCTGGCCGAGATTGGTCACCGCGTTGAGTCGGCCCATCTGGACGCTGCGCGCCCCTGGAAGCTCGCTCGCAAGCGACCACGTTGCCGGCCAGAACGCGGCCCGGGAAAGCACCATCAGAAGCTGTCCCGCGAACAGCATCCAGAAGCCGCGCGCGAAGATGAACTCAAGCGCGGCAAGTAGCATCAGCCACGCCGAGGCGAGAACGATCAAGCGCCCGCCGATGCGGTCCGTATACGCACCGCCGATCAGGTTGACGGCAATCTGGCCGAGGACCGGAATCGAAAACAGCGTTCCGATCTCGGTGCCGGAGAGGCCCTGGGAGTGAGCGTAGAGCGGCACGACCACATAGGTCATGCCGAGCCCGTAGTTCCAGGCGAAGGACGCGAGAAAGAACGGCAGATGGGTCACGGCAGCGGATTATCCGCCCCGATTCCACGCGGACCGGCGGGGTTTCACAGGCGAGCGCTGTTGCAGGCGAAGGTTCGTCTACTGCCTGTCATACAGACGTCCGACTGGCCTGCACGACGAGCGCCGGACCCTGCTCGAGTTCCGCGAGTGCGCGGATGTCTTTGGCGCGATTGAAGATTTCGCGATCCCCAGGGGGCGCCGGAAAGAGCGGTCGCGACTGAGCGAGACTCCGGCCCAGGGCTCCCCGGGGCGCCCTATGCCCCTCTCCGGCAAGGACATTCTCTCTCGGGTATATTCCTACCGTCATGTCCCCAGTGGGGGCATCGCGATCGGGAGGATATGCTGTGCACGCGACACAGATCCGCCAAAAGGATGGGATCTTCTACTTCGTCAGCTACCGGGCAAAGGATCTGCTCGCCAAGGTACGGTTCATCAGCCGCTTTTACGGCGAAGATGAGGAAATCGCTCCTGGGCGCATCGCGCAGGACGATGACATCGCCCAGTTCATCGCGAAGATCGAGCGCACCGACGCCGCGTTCCAGCGTGCGCTGTCGCGCGCCAAAGTGAGGCAGCTCAAGAATTTCTACGAAACGGCGGTCACACAGCCGCCGATTCCGGGAACCGTTCTGCTGTTTACCTCGGAGCGGCTGAATTTTCGCGCCGACGGAGACGCCGGCATCGGAACGCTGTCCGAGCCCACCTCCAAGTTCCTGATCATCGACGGCCAGCACCGCCTGGCGGCGCTGCACTTCTATCTGCACGAGCGGCCGGCGGATGCTGCCATGATCAACGTACCGTGCATCGTGTTCGACGGCAGAAGCGAGGACTTCGCCGCGGAGATGTTCGTGATCATCAACTCGACGCCGACGCGCATCAACAAGAGCCACCTCGTCGACCTGTACGAGCGCGTGTCCTGGGCGGCTCCCGACCGCAAATTCGCCGCCCGTCTCGTCGAGCGGCTTTACGCCGACTCAGACAGCCCCTTGCGCTACCGTATCAACCGGCTCGGCGGCCGCAGCCAGCGCGACAAGTGGGTGCTGCAGGCGGAGATTTTCAACGAGCTGCACCGCTGGATACGCGGCCGCTGGCGCAGCATCCCGCTTGCAGGCGGCAGCTCGAAGGAGGTGCCGCGCTACTATGCCGTGGTGCGCGATTTCCTCAAGGCGGCGCGCAGCACCTGGGGCGAGTCTTGGGGCAAGGACAGCTACATGGTCACGAAGCCCGTAACCATCAAGGCGATGATCCGCGTGTGCGCCGACCTTGCGCGCGAGGACGCGGAGCCCGAGGCGGGGCGGCTCGCGCGCTGGGAGCAGCGTCTGGCGCCTTGGGGCGAGATGATTCGCCAGTTTCGCGACGACGGCTTCTACGAGCGTTTCCCGGCGCGAGGCGAGGTCGAGCGCGTCGCGCGCATCCATCGTGAGCTCGCGCGCGCGGCGAAGATCGAGGTCAGCCGGGTGAAAGACTAACCACGCCCGCGGCGGCGAGGCGCGCGATCTCTTTCTGCGAGTAGCCCAGCTCCGCGAGTAGCGCGCCGGTATGCGCGCCGAGCGCGGGGACCGCGTCCATACGCGGTTCGAAACGATCGAAGTTGAAGGGGGGCTTGAGCGCGTCGAGCGCTCCGGCGGGCGATTGGACCTTGGCCCAGCGCTGCCGCGAGGCGAGCTGGGGATGGCTCCAGAACTCCTCCATGCTGTTCAGGCGCGCGTTGGCGATATCAGCCGTCTCCAGCCGCTCGGCGATCTGCACGGCACTAAGCTGCGAGAACGCGCGTGCGATCTCCGCATGCAGCGCATCGCGGTGCCGGATTCGCGCCGGGCCTGAGGAGAAGCGCGGATCCTGCGCCAGCCCTGCGTTCTCGAGCACCGCGTCGCAGAAGCGGGCGAACTCGCGCTCGTTCTGGACGCTGAGAAAGACCGTTCCCCCGTCCCCGGCCTGGAACGGGCCGTACGGCGCAATCGTGGCGTGGTAGGCGCCGGAGCGCGGAGGCGGCGTGCCGCCATAGTGCGTGAAGTAGGCGGGGAATCCCATCCACTCGCCCAATGCCTCGAGCATCGTGATCTCGATCGTCGCGCCGACTTGTTCGCGCTCCCGGCGAAAGAGCGCCGCGAGAATCGAGGAGAACGCGTACATGCCGGCGGCGATATCGGCGACAGGGATCCCGGCCTTGGACGGCGCCTCGGGCGTGCCGGTTACCGAGAGCAGGCCCGATTCGCACTGGACGAGCAGGTCGTAGGCCTTCTTATCGGCGTACGGCCCATCCGGGCCGTAGCCCGAAATTCCGCACCAGACGAGCCTCGGATGTTTCGCACGCAGCGCGGCGTGGCCGAGCCCTAGCCGGTCCGCCGCGCCCGGGGCAAGGTTCTGCACGAAAACGTCCGCGCGCGCAAGGAGCTTCGCGAGAATATCCTGAGCTTCCGGGTGCTTAACGTCGAGCGAAAGGCTTTCCTTAGATCGGTTCACCCATACGAAGTGCGACGAAAGGCCATTCACCGTGCGGTCGTAGCCGCGTGCGGCGTCCCCGGTGCCCGGGCGCTCGATCTTGATTACTCGGGCACCGAGCTCGCCGAGCTGCCGTGTCGCGAACGGGCCCGCGATCACCTGCTCGAGCGAGACAACCAGGATTCCTTCGAGCGGCCTCATTCGAACTTTACCTCGATGCCGGGGAGCGGCAATCCGGAAAAGGACGTCGTCCAGGTTTCCCCGGAACGGACGGGGTGAGCGTCGGTCAGGACGCCCGTCGAGACGATCTCGCCCGCGGCGAGCGGCCTCCAGAAGCCTTGGCCCAGGGCGACATCCGGCGGCCGCGCCAGCAGATCGACCAGGTAGGCAAGCGCCTTGAGCGGGCTATCGAGGACGTTGGCCCCGACGCCCCGGTCGACAGCATCTCCTGCTTTAGACAGCGTCACCTCGGCTGCCGGCAGGCGCCGCGCGAGTTCGGGGATCTCGCCTACCGGAATAGGCTTCCCGACGATCAGGCGGCCGTGCAGGCCGTTGTCGGCCGTGCAGTCGGCGATTCTCACCTTCCACCCGGGATGGTGGCATTGCACGATCTCGATCGAATGCGCGATCGAGTCGATCGAATCGAGCAGCCGCTCGGGATCGTCGGTCCGCGGCGGAGCGGCCTTCAGGCGGAACAGCACCTCCGGCTCGATGCGCGGCTGCACGAGACCCGCGAGCGGCACGCTGGCCCGGCCGCCGCGTGCATCGATCGCTGTGCGATCGTATACGTATCCCCACATCGGCTCGTACACGCCGTAGCGGGGCCAGATCGTCCGGTTGGTGAATCCGATCTTGCGTCCGATCGGCTTCCATCCCTGCGCCAGCCGGTGCGCGTGCAACGCGCTCGCCGCCGCGTAGCCCTCCCGCGGCGTGAGTTCGGGATAGCGCTCGCTGAAGGGGGGGATCTCGCGCGGGGCCTCGTGCAACTCGACGAGCTCGCGCCCGAGGGCGTCTATCGTGTCTCCGGTCATTGCCTAAGCGCGTGCGGAGTGCGGATTCTAACGCCTCGCCCTGCGCAGTCTGCGGTTGCCGATTTGCATTTCGCATGCCACATTAGCGCGCTATGGAAACCTCGCCGATCCGGGCCGCGTTGCGACCGTCGCTTCCTGTCGCCGAACTGCTCACGGAAACCTGCCGCGAATGACGCTGCTGCAAAGGATCCTCGGCGCGCTCGTCGGGATCGTGCTGGTGGTCGTCGGGCTGGTATTCGCGTGGATAGTTCTCGTGGTCGCCGCCGCTCTTGCGCTCGTCATTTGGGGCTGGCTGTGGTGGCGCACGCGCGATCTGCGCCGCGCGGTCGAGCGCGGCGAGCGACGCGGCGGCGGTGTGATCGTCGAAGGCGAATACCGCGTCGAGCGCGAAGAGCGCCGGCTGGAGGACCCCGACCCGCCAGAGGGTCCGCGCCGCTGAGCTTTCGCTCAGGCGCTTTGCCGCAGCGCGCTCTCGCGCTCGCTGCGCTTCGCGAGGAGCTGCGCGCCGGCGACGATTGCGAGCAGCCCAAGGCCGACGATATCGGTGTACAGCCCTGGTTTGATCAGCGCCATCGCGGCGATGAAGAGCAGCACGCGGTGCCACACTGCGGCATACCCGATGAGCCAGCCGAACAGGCTTCCGGCGAGACAGATGACGCCGACGGAAGCGGATGTCACGGCCAGCACCACGTACATCCATTGCGCGGCCCAATCCTCGACGACGAGCAGCAGCATCGGCTCGTAGACGAACATGAACGGCACGATGTAGGCGGGCGCCGCGGCGCGCATCGCGGCGAAGCCGGAAGCCCACATGTTGGCCTTGGCAAGGCCCGCCGCGGCGAACACGGCGAGCGCCACCGGAGGGGTGATCGCCGACAGGATCGCGAAGTAGAACGCGAACATATGCGCCGCGGGGGTCACCGCACCGAGCTTGATCACGGCGGGGACGAGGAGCGCGACCATCATGATGTACGCGGGAGTCGTCGGCATTCCCATGCCGAGCACGATGCCGGCCATCGCCGTGAGAACGAGCGCAAGGATGAGCGACTCCTGCGACAGCGCGACCACCATCTGCGTGAAGACGATGCCCAGGCCCGTGATGGTGACGCAGCCGATGACGATTCCGGCGCAGGCGCAGGCCATCGCGACCGCGAGCGTGTTGCGCGCGCCTTCCTCGAGCGCATCGAAGATCGAGTGCCAGCCT
>JBFGLA010000020.1:0-16816 GCA_041576355.1 Burkholderiales bacterium | reverse complement strand
TCGTCGTAGAAGCGCCATTTCAGCTCGAGGCTCGAATCGCCGCGGCCGGAAGCCTCGTCGAGCAGCACGCCGTCCTCGGTGGTGCGCTGGCGCTGGTATGCGCCGCCGAGCGCGATGTCGAGATTGTCGAGCAGCCCGAAAGTAAGCACCGGCGTGACGACGGCGGCGCGCGATTCCTGCCGCACCGGGCCGGCACCCAGGTCGGCGCTCGCCGAAGAGCGCGCGCGCTCGGCGAGCAGCTCCAGCTGCCAGTTGCCCTTGCCCTGCGTGCCGGTGTCGTCGGTGACATAGGGATGCGCGGCGTGGGCGCCCTGCGGCGGCCGCGAACGCGGCCCACGCGGCGAGAATGCGAAGCGAAGAGCTTTTCTTGTTCATACCGATGTCGAGTCAAAGAACCGCATGATGCGACAGCTCGCCTGCACGGCGCTGCGCCGTACTGCCCGCGCGCGCAGCCGTGCGCGCCGCGATGATCTGCGGGCACTCAGGCAAACGGATCATTTCAGATTACAGGGATTGCCGCCGTCGCGGGGGAGCCGTGCAGGGCAATTTCTTTGCCGGGTCGTCAGTGCACATGGTGCACCTGCTGCCCGAGCATTTCGGGGGTCACGACGACGACACCGCCTTCGCTCACGAAAAAGCGCCTGCGGTCCTCCTCGATGTCGACGCCGATGCGGATCCCGTCGGGCAGCTGGCAATAGCGGTCGATCACCGCGCGCCTGACGATCGCGCCACGGCCGATCGTGACGTTGCCCAACACCACCGATTCCTCGACGCGCGCGCCCTCCTCGACCCGCACCGCGGAAAAGAGCAGCGCGCGCCTGAGCATGGCCCCGGTCATGACGCACCCGCCCGAGACCATGCTGTCGATGACCGTGCCGCCCCCGTGAGCGTTACCGAGGACGAATTTGGCCGGCGGCAGCTGCTCCTGCGAGGTCCAGATCGGCCATTGCGTATCGTAGAGGTTGAGGTCGGGGACGACGCTGACCAGATCCATGTTCGCCTCCCAGTACGCGTCGATCGTCCCCACGTCGCGCCAATACGGCACGCCGCGCGCGACGTTGACGCAGCTCGTGGCGAAGCTGTGCGCCATGACGCGGTATCCTCGCTCCACCAGGTGCGGAATGACGTTCTTGCCGAAATCGTGCGCGGAGCGGCCGTCCTGCGCATCGCGCAGAAGCTGCTCGAACAGGAACGCCGCGTTGAATACGTACACGCCCATGTTCGCGAGCGCGACGTCGGTGCGCCCCGGTATCGGCGTGGTCGAGGCGGGCTTTTCCTGGAAGCCGACGATCTTCCAGCTCTCGTCGATCTGCATGATCCCGAACTGGTCGCACTGCTTGAGCGGAATCTCGGCGCAGGCGAGCGTGACGTCGGCCTGCTCGCGCACGTGCTCGGCGAGGATGAGGCCGTAGTCCATTTTGTAGACATGGTCGCCGGAGAGCACGAGCACGTATTTCGGCTCCTGGCGGCGCAGGATATCGAGATTCTGGTACACGGCGTCCGCCGTCCCGCGGTACCAGTCGGTGGTGACGCGCTGCTGCGCCGGCAGGAGCTCGATGAACTCGCCCAGGTTGCCCTCGAGGAACGACCAGCCGCGCTGCACGTGCCGGATGAGGCTCTGCGCCTTGTACTGGGTCGCGATGCCGACGCGCCGGATGCCCGAATTGACGCAGTTCGACAGAGTGAAATCGATGATGCGGAACTTGCCGCCGAAGGGGACTGCGGGCTTGGCGCGCCAATCGGTCAGCGGCCGCAAGCGGCTGCCCTGCCCGCCGGCGAGCACGATCGCGAGGCTCTGCGGCGCGAGCCGCCTCTCCGCTGTGGCACCGGCACCGTGCTGCACGTTCAGGCTCCCATACGCCGCCGCGTCGTAAGTACCCATGTCGATCTCCCCCCGAGACGATGTTTCCAACCTACCGGCCTTCGGGACCCGGCGGTTGACAGAGGTCAAGTCACGCGGCGCCCGGACATTTCGCTAACATCAAGGGCGCCGCGGCGCCAGCTAGAACTCATTGTCCGCCCGCCGCGCGACTCGTCAACATGAAAATCGCCTTCATCACTTCCGAATGCGCCGGGTGGGTCAAGACCGGAGGTCTCGGCGACGTGAGCGCAGTACTGCCGGCGGCGCTGCGAGAAATGGGCGAGGACGTGCGCATCCTCATCCCGGGCTATCGCCCGGTCCTGGCGGCGATCGGGGGCGCATGCCCGGTCGCAGCAAGCCTGGACGCCTGGGCGGGATTCCCGCCCTCGCGTCTGCTCGAAGCGATGACCACCCATGGCACGCCGGCTTGGGTGCTCGACTGCCCCCGGTATTACGATCGCGACGCCGGTCCCTATCTCGACTCCGATGGACGCGATTTCTACGACAACGCACAGCGCTTCGGGCTGCTCGCGCTCGCCGCCGCGCGCCTGGCGCAGGGTCTGATTTCCGACTGGCGGCCCGACCTGGTGCACTGCAACGACTGGCAGGCGGCGCTGGCCCCGACCTACCTTAGGCGCGTTCTCGCGAGCCGCGTGCCGTGCGTGCAGACGGTGCATAACCTCGCCTTCCAGGGATTGTTTCCCGCCGACACGCTGGCGCCGCTCGGCCTGCCGGCCACGGGCTTTACCGCCGACGGGTTCGAGTTCTACGGCAAGCTGTCGTTCCTTAAGGCCGGACTGCGCGATGCCGATGCGATCACGACGGTGAGCCCGACCTACGCGCGCGAGATCCAGCGCGAGCCGCTCGGCTTCGGTCTCCAGGCGCTGCTCGCCTCCCGCGCCGATGCGCTGCATGGAATCCTCAACGGCATCGACGTGGACGAATGGGACCCGGCGCACGACCGCCGAATCGCATGCGCCTACAGCGCCGAGACGCTCAATCCGAAGGCGCAGAACAAGCGCGCGCTGCAGCGCCTGCTGGGGCTCGATCCGCGCAGCGACGTCGCGCTGCTCGGCCTGGTGAGCCGGATCACGACGCAGAAGGGCATCGATATCGTGCTCGATGCCGCGCCGCGCCTGCTCGAGCGGCCGGTGCAGATCGCGGTCCTCGGCGAGGGAGATCGGGCGCTCGAGCGCGCGCTCGAGGCGCTCGCCGCCGCGTACCCGGGCCGCTTCGCCGTGCGCATCGGATTCGACGAGACCCTCGCGCACGCGATCGAGGCGGGCGCGGACATGTTCCTCATGCCCTCGCGCTTCGAGCCCTGCGGCCTGAACCAAATGTACAGCCAGCGCTACGGCACGCCGCCCGTGGTCAGGCGCACCGGGGGGCTTGCCGACTCGGTGACCGACTGCACGCCGCAGACGCTCGCGCGCGGCCAGGCGACCGGGTTCGTGTTCGACGGCGAGGACGCCGACGCGCTCCTTGGCGCCGTGGAGCGCGCGCTCGCCGCCTTCGCCGACCGCGTGCTGTGGCGCGCGCTGCAGAGAAACGGCATGCGGCGCGACTTCAGCTGGGCCGCCGCGGCGCGCCGCTACGTCGAGGTGTATGAGAAAGTGCTGTCCGGCCGCGCCGGCTGAGCCGCTGCAGGACGCCCTACAGCCATAGCATCAGGCCCAGCTCGAAGGGGTGCGTGAGCGCAAGGTGCAGCGGGTGCATCCGAATGCGGTATTCCAGATGCCCGCACAAATCCGGCGCGAGATTGAGCTTGAACCGGGTCTCGTCGGATTCGTGCGACCCCGAGTGCGCGAAGTGATAGCTGTGGCGCTCGAGCGGCTCGTGCTCGCCGCCGCCGCGCTCGAGCACCCGCTCGAGCACGACGTCTTCCGGCGCGAGGCCGTTTAGCTTGGCGGCCACTTCGAATTCGACCATGTCCCCGAACTGCACGCGCCTCCTGGGCGAGTCGATGCGCCGCAACGTCACGCCCGGCCACGCCCGGCGCACCCGTTCCTTCCATTGCGCCACCTCGTTCGCGAGCTTGAAGTCGTCCTCGGCGTAGCGCCTGCCTTGCGCCGCGGCGCGCATGTAGAAACGGCTCACGTAGTCGCGCAGCATGCGCCGCGTGTTGAACCGCGGCAGGATCGTGGCCATCGAACGCTTCGCCATCCGGATCCAGCCCGGCGAGTGGCCCAGGTGCCCGCGATCGTAATAAAGCGGCAGGACCTGATCCTGCAGGATCTCGTACAGCGTACGCGCTTCCTCGACGTCGCTGCGCGCCGGGTCGTAGCGCTCGGCGACGGGCTTGATCGCCCAGCCGTTCGCTCCGTCGTAGCCCTCGTCCCACCAACCGTCGCGCACCGAGAGATTGACCACGCCATTGATCGCGGCCTTGATCCCCGAGGTGCCCGATGCTTCGAGCGGGTAGACGGGGTTATTCAACCACACGTCCACCCCGGACACGAGCCGCCGGCCCAGACGTAGATCGTAGCCCTCGACGAGCAGCACCTTGCCCACGAACGCCGGCATCCGGGCGATCTCGGACACGCGGCGGATCAGCTCCTGCCCCGGCCCGTCCGCCGGATGCGCCTTGCCGGCGAACACGAACACCACCGGTCGCTCAGGATCGGACACGATGTCCTGCAGCGCGTCCAGGTCGCTGAATAGCAGGGTCGCTCGCTTGTAGGTCGCGAAGCGCCTGCCGAATCCGATCGTGAGCACGTCCGGCCGCTCCGGGTCGGCCAACCGCAGCACACGATCGAGGTGCGCCTCGCTCACCCGATTGCGCGCGTTCTGCTCGCGGATCCGGAAACCCACCAGATGCAGCATCTGCGTCTTGAGGAGCTGGCGTACGCTCCAGAACATGTGGTCCGGTATGGCGTCGATCTTCGCTGTGTACTCGGGGTTGTCCAGGTACTCGGCCCAGTCGGGGCCGAGGAAGCGGTCGAAAGACTCGTACCACTCGGGTGCGAGAAACGTCGGCACGTGCACCGCGTTGGTCACGTACGCGACGGGGCTTTCCCGAAGCGGGACCTCGGGCCAGAGATCGCGCAGCAGCTCGGCCGAGACGCCGGCGTGAATGCGCGACACGCCGTTTTGCTGGCGCGAGCCGCGCACGGCGAGCGCGGTCATGTTGAAGTCGGTCGTCTTCGGCGTGCGCCCGAGCGAGAGCAAGCGCTCGCGGGCCAGCCCGAGTTCGCGGCACGTATCCTCGAAATAGGCGAGCACCGCCGAATCCGGAAATTGGTCGTGGCCCGCCGCCACCGCGGTATGAGAAGTGAACAGCGTGCTCGCCGCGACCGCCTCGAGCGCCGCCGCGAAATCGAGCCCCGCCGCCATGTGCGTGCGCACCCGCTCGAGGATGAGGAACGCGGCGTGGCCTTCGTTGATGTGCCACACGGTCGGCTCGAGCCCGATGGCGCGCAGCGCCCGCACGCCGCCGACCCCGAGCACGATCTCCTGCTCGAGGCGCGTGCTCGCTCCGCCGCCGTAGAGGCGAAACGTGATCGCGCGGTCGTGCTCGCTGTTCCCCGGCACATCGGTATCGAGCAGGAACAGGCGCACGTGGCCGACCTGCACGCGCCAGACCTTGGCGTGCACCGTGCGCCCCGGAAAGGCGACGTCGACATGCAAATCGGCGCCGTCTGGGCGCCGCACCGGAACAACCGGCAGGCTGGCGAAGTCCGAGTCGTGGTAAGTCGCGTGCTGGTGTCCGGCGCCGTCAATCGTCTGCAGGAAGTATCCCTGGCGGTACAGGAGCCCGACGCCGACGAAGGGCAGCCGCATGTCGCTCGCGGTCTTGCAGTGGTCCCCCGCCAGGATCCCGAGGCCGCCGGAGTAGATCGGCAAGCTCTCGTGAAAACCGAACTCGGCGCAGAAATACGCGATCAGATCGTCGGCGCGCAGGCGTGCGCCGCCGTCGCGCCGCACCGTCTCGCCGTGGTACGTGTCGTACGCGGAAAGCACCCGGTCGTAGGTGTTCATGAACATCGGGTCGTCGACCGCGGCGATCAGCCGCCGCTCGTCGATGCGCTTGAGCAGCGCCTTCGGGCTGTGGCCGACCGCGTCCCAAAGCGCCGGATGGAGCCGGGAGAAGAGCGATCGCGCCGCGCGATCCCAGCTGTACCCGAGGTTGTTTGCGAGCTCGTCGAGCCGCGCGAGTCGCGGCGGAATCCGGGGGTTGACGTCTAGCCGGTAGTACGTGCCAGGTTCTTCCATCATTGATTGCTTATTCGATTGCTTATTCGTTTGGCCGGTGCTGCGCGCCGCGGCGCGCCAGCCTCCTTAGCCGGAGGCTGCATAGAATACCGCCATGGACGCAGAAACGCGATCCGCCCTGGCCCGGCTGCTGCGGAGCGAGCGCGTCGCCGCGCTCGGCACCTTGCGCGACGGCGCTCCGCTCGTATCGCTCGTCGCCTGCCTGCCGGAGCCCGATTTCTCGGCGTTCCACGTGCGCGTGAGCCGGCTCGCCTGGCACACGCAGGACATGGCGCGGGACGCGCGCGTATCGCTGTGCGTCGCCGAGACCGACGACCGCCGGCCCGACCCCCAGACCCTCGCCCGGGTCACCATACGCGGCGAGGCGGCGGCGCTGGCGAGGGAAGACGAGGCGCACTCGCGGCTGCGCACGGCGTGGCTTGCGCGCTATCCGGAATCGCAGATCACGTTCGAGCTGGCCGATTTCGCGTTCTGGCGCATCGTGCCGCGCGACGCGCGCTTCGTCGCCGGGCTCGGCCGTACGTTCAATCTCTCGGCCGCGGAGCTGCGCGCCGCGGCGGGCGCCTGAGCATTCGTGCGCGTCCTCGGAGTCGATTTCACCAGTGCCCCCAAGCGCGCCAAGCCCATCGTCGTCGCCGACTGCCGATTCGACGAGCGCCGGCTGGTTCTCGATCGCTTTCTGGAGTTCCGCGACTGGCCGGCGTACGAGCTGTGGCTGGGGCAGGAGGAGGACTGGGTCGGCGGGTTCGATTTTCCCTTCGGCCTGCCGCGGCGCTTTGTCCAGGCGCAGGGCTGGCCGCTCGACTGGCGCCGCATGGTCGAAGCCTGCGTGCGCGGAGGTAAGGATCGTTTCATCGAATCCGCGATGCGCGCCTTCCGCAACGCCGCGCAGAAGCGGGACAAGCACAGAAGAACTGATCTCGCAGCCAATTCCCACAGCCCGCTCAAGACGCGCACCAATCCGCCGGTCGGACTGATGTTCTACGAGGGCGCCTGGCGCCTGCTCGCGAGCGGCGTTCGGGTTCCCCGCCTGCACGAGACCGCCTCCCATCGGATTGCGCTCGAGGCGTTCCCCGGCCACCTCGTAGCGCGTCTCGGTGAGCGTTACTACAAGAACGACAAGCCCGCGTCACGCTCGACGAATGCCGCGGCACGCAAAAGGATCGTCGAACGCCTGCTGCGCGCAGATGCGCCGGCGGTCCCCGTTCCGCTCGTTCTCGGGTCGGCGTCGCTACGCGCGCCGCTCATGGATGCCAGCGGCGACTGGCTCGACGCCGTGCTCTGCGCCATGCAGGCAACGTGGGGATGGCAGCGCCGGGCGGACAATTTCGGTCTTCCAGCCTCCATCGAGGCCTGCGAAGGCTGGATCGCCTCCGTCGGCGGATAAAATCCACGACGTGGAAGCGATAGTCGATCCCGACCGGGAAACGAAAGACCACCAGCTGCGCGAGGATCGGCGCCTGCTCGGGCGGCTGCTCGGAGAGGTGATCGGCGAGCAGGCGGGCGATGCGATGCTCGAGCGCATCGAGCGCATCCGCCAGACCGCGGTGCGCTTTCGCCGCTCGGAATCCGACGGCGGCAGCGCAGCGGGCGAAGTCAAGGCGGAGCTCGACACGCAGCTGAACGCTCTGGACATCGAGCAGACCCTGCATGTCGTGCGCGCGTTCAGCTTCTTCTCGCAGCTGCTCAACATCGCGGAAGATGCGCAGCAGAAGCGGCGCCGGGACGCGCACACCGAAGCCGGCTCGCCGCCGCGTCCGGGCAGCCTCGCCTACGCGCTCGAGCGCGTCTCGCGCGATGGCGTCTCGGGAACGGCGCTCGTCGACTGGTTCGCGCGCGCGCGTATCAGCCCGGTGCTGACCGCGCACCCGACCGAAGTCCAGCGCCAGAGCATCCTCGACTGCGAGCGCGCGATCGCCGACCTGATCGCGCAGCGCTCGCTCGCCCGTAGCGTGCGCGAGCGCGACGAGTCGGATGAGGCGCTGGCGCGCGAGGTGTTGCGGCTGTGGCTTACTTCGATGCTGCGCCTGACGAGGCTGGAAGTCGCCGACGAGATTGCGAACGGCCTCAATTACTTCCGCATGTCGCTGCTCGCCGAGCTGCCGCGCCTTTACGCCGACCTCGAGGCGGCGCTCAAACAGCGCTACGCGCTCGAGCGCGAGCCGTGGCTCGCGCCGTTTCTCACCGTCGGCACCTGGATCGGCGGCGACCGCGACGGCAATCCGAACGTCACCGCGCAAGTGCTCGAGCATGCCCTCGCGCAGCAGGCGCGCGTCGCGCTCTCGCATTACCTCGACGAGGTCAATCAGCTCGGCAAGGAGCTGTCCGTTTCCACCCGGATCCAGCAGGCCCCGCCGGAGATCCGCGCTCTCGCCGACGCGTCCTCGACGATTCCGAGTACCGGCAGGACGAGCCCTACCGGCGTGCGATTTCCGGCATCTACGCGCGGCTCGCGGCAAGCGCTGAGGCGGCGATCGGGATGCGAGCGCACCTCGCGCCGCTCGCCGCGCGTCCCGCTTACGTCGACGCCGACGCGTTCGGCGCCGATCTCGACACCCTCGCGCGCGGCCTCGAGGCGCAGCGCGCCGGACGACTCGCACGCGGGCGGCTGCGCACGCTGCGCCGGCAGGTCAGCGTGTTCGGATTTCACCTTGCGCCGATCGATCTGCGGCAGAGCTCCGACGAGCACGAGTCCGTCGTGGCCGAGCTGCTCGCGCGGGCGGAAGTCGAGCCGGGCTACGTCTCGCTCGACGAGGCGGCCCGGGTCGCGCTGCTCGCGCGCGAGCTGGCCGGCCCGCGGCCGCTGCGCTCGCCGCACTTGCAATACTCGGCGCTGCTGGAGGGCGAGCTCGCGATTCTCGCCGCCGCGGCGGCGGGCAGGCGCCGCTTCGGGCCGCGCGCGGTGCGGCATTACGTGATCTCGCACTGTAAATCGGTTTCCGACCTGCTCGAGGTCGGCATCGTGCTGCGCGAGGCAGGCCTGCTGCGCCCGGGCCCGGAGCCCGCGCTCGAGCTGGACATCGTGCCGCTGTTCGAGTCGATCGCCGATCTCGAGCGCTGCGGCGAAGTGCTCGACGCGGCGCTGTCGCTCCCGGTCTATCGCAGCTGGGTCGGCAGCCGGGGCAACGAGCAGGAGGTTATGCTCGGGTATTCCGACAGCAACAAGGACGGCGGCTACCTCACCTCCAACTGGTCGCTGTACAAGGCGGGAACCGATCTGGTGCGCGTGTGCCATCGGCACGGCGTGCGGCTGCGGCTCTTTCATGGACGCGGCGGCACCGTCGGCCGCGGCGGCGGGCCGAGCTACGACGCCATCCTCGCGCAACCCGCGGGCAGCGTCGATGGCGCGCTGCGGCTGACCGAACACGGCGAAGTCATCGCGAGCAAGTACGCGGACCCGGACACGAGCCGGCGCAACCTGGAGGCGCTCGCCGCGGCCACGCTCGAGGCGAGCCTCGCGGCGCGCCCCGCGCACGCGGAGCGCGAGCGGCACGTCGAAATCATGGAGGCGCTCGCCAAGCTCGCGTTCCACGCCTACCGCGAGCTCGTGAGCGAAACACCGGGATTCATGGAGTACTTTCGCGCCTCGACGCCGATCGCCGAAATCGCCGCGCTCAACATCGGCAGCCGTCCCGCCGCGCGCAAGCGCTCGGCGCGCCTGGAGGACTTGCGCGCCATTCCGTGGGTGTTCAGCTGGGCCCAGTGCCGCCTGATGCTGCCCGGATGGTACGGGTTCGGCGCCGCCGTCGAGCAATGGCTCGGCGCGGGAAGCGGAGCGATCGAGGAGCTGCGCACCATGCAGCGCAGCTGGCCGTTCTTCCGCGCCGTGCTCTCGAACATGGACATGGTCCTCGCCAAGACCGATCTCGCGATCGCGTCGCGATACGCGGAGCTGGTCCCGGACGCCGCGCTGCGCGAGCGCGTTTTCGGCCGCATCGCGGCGGAATGGCAGCGCTCGCGCAAGTGGCTGGTCGAGATTACGGGGGAAACCGCGTTTCTCGCCGACAATCCGACCCTGGCGCGCTCGATACGCAACCGTTTTCCCTACCTTGATCCGCTGAATCACCTGCAAGTCGAGCTACTGCGCCGCTATCGCGCGGGCGACGCGGACGAGCGCACGCGGCGTGCGATCCATCTCACGATCAACGGTGTGGCCGCGGGGCTGCGTAACAGCGGTTGACGGTTGCGCTTCCCGGTTGGCACGCGATGGGCACGCTCTTCCTGAAGGGCCTCGCATTCGGCTTTGTCCTCGCCGCCACGGTCGGGCCGATGTGGATGCTGTGCTTCCGGCGCACGGTCCAGTACGGCGCGTTCGCCGGGTTCGTTTCCGGCATGGGCATCGCGGTCGCCGACGCGATCTACGGCGCGGTCGCCGCATTCGGACTCACGGCCGTGTCCGGGTTTCTCCTCAGCCAGAAGCTGTGGATCGGGATCGCCGGCACGGGTTTCCTCGTCTGGCTCGGAGCGAAGGCGCTCCTCGCCGAGCCCGCGGCGCTCGAAGGAGCGGCGGCAGCGCGCGCCGCGCCGGGCGGCAGCGCGGGGGCGTTCCTGTCGACGCTGGGATTGACGCTCGCCAACCCGCCGACCATCCTCGCCTTTGCGGCGATATTCGCAGGATTGGGCCTGATTGCCGACTCGGACTACGGCGCCGCAGCACTCGTGGTGCTGGGCGTATTCCTCGGCTCGGCTTCGTGGTGGCTCATACTCGCCCTGGGGGCGGGTGCGCTGCGCCGCCGCATCGGCCCGGCGTTCGCGCGCGCGATCAATGTCATCTCGGGCTTTACCATCCTCGCCTTCGCCGCCTGGCAAGTGGCCGAGCTTTCGCGTTAGATTCCGGCGCTCGAATAGCGAAACGACGAATGCATTGCGAGTTGCTGATCTCCGGGCTGCTTTCGCCTCACCGCCTGCTCTCAGAGGACGCGGCGGCGAAACGGCTGCCGTCGCTCGAGTTGCTGCTCGGGCGCGGCAGGCGCAACGACGGGGATCCGCTCTCGGCCGAGCGCTGGCTGCTGCGCGCGTTCGGCTGCGACGACGCGCCGCTCGCCGCCGGCGCGCTCACGCTGCTCGCCGACTCCGACGCCGCAGGCGGCAACGGCGCGACGGATGCGCTCTGGATTCGCGCGGACCCGATTCACCTGCGGCTCGGGGCCGACGGATTCCTGCTCGTTCCCAGCGCCGCGTTGACGATATCCCGCGCAGAAGCCGAATCGCTCGCCGAAGCGATCAACGTGCACTTTGCATCGGTCCTGACCGTCTATCCGCTTCGACCCGAACGATGGTGCGCTCGGCTCGCGACGCTCACCGCGCCGGATGCGGCTGCGCCGCTCGAGCTAGCCGGCAGGAGCGTCAACGCGAACCTCCCACACGGACCCGAGGCCAAGCGCTGGCACGCGATCCTCAACGAGATCCAGATGTTGCTGCACGATCATCCGGTCAACCGCGCGCGCGAGGCGCGCGGCGAGCCGACGCTGAATAGCGTCTGGTTGTGGGGCGGCGGGCCGCTGCCGCGCGAGGCCAAGAGCCGCTGGCGCTCGGTCTCGGCCGACGATGCGATCGCGCTCGGCCTCGCGCGGCTCGCGCAGACCGCGCGCTGGACGCTGCCTGCCGGCGCGGACGATTGGCTCGCGCGCTCGCCGCACGAGGGACGCGAGCTGGCGGTGCTCGATCAGCTTTGCGCGCCGCTTGCGCTCGGCGACGAGGCGGCCTTTGGCGAGGGGCTACAAGCGCTGGAGGCGCACTGGTTCGCGCCGCTCCTCGAGGCGCTGCGGCGCGGACGGATCGGGATGGTCACCGTCCATGTTCCCGACGCCGGCGCTTCGTTCGAGACGATCCGCTCGGATCTGCGCCGCTTTTGGCGGCGAGCGAGGCCTCTCGCCTCTTACGCCGGATGAAAATCGTCGAGCGCGCCTACTCGGAGGGGGACCGCCAGGCGCTCATCGCCGCGGGGGTGCATCCGGTTCTCGCCCGGGTTCTCGCCGCCCGGCGCATCCGCTCGGCGGCCGAGCTCGACCTCGACGCTGCGCAACTCGTGGCGCCGCAGCGGCTGCTCAACGCCGAGCGCGCTGCCGCCTTGCTCGCCGATGCGCTCCTCGCGGGGAAGCGCCTCCTCGTTGTCGCCGATTACGATGCCGACGGCGCGACTGCGTGCGCGGTGGGCGTGCGTGCGTTGCGCCTGCTCGGTGCGGCCTGTCGAGTCGCCGCACAGGTCGACTACCTTGTACCGAATCGGTTCGAGCTGGGTTACGGGCTCTCGCCCGAGCTCGTCGAGCTGGTCGCGCAGCGTCGGCCCGACTGGCTCATCACGGTGGACCAAGGCATCGCGAGCGTCGCCGGAGTCGAGCGCGCGCGCGAGCTGGGAATGTCGACGCTGATCACCGACCATCACCTGCCCGGCGACGAGCTGCCGCGCGCGGACGCGATCGTCAATCCGAACCAGCCGGGCTGCGGCTTCCCCTCCAAGGCGCTCGCCGGTGTCGGCGTGATGTTCTACGTCGTACTCGCGCTGCGCGCCGAGCTGCGCGCGCGGGGCGCGTTCCGGGACGAGGAACCCAACCTCGCCGCGCTGTGCGATCTCGTCGCGCTCGGCACGGTGGCCGACGTCGTTCCGCTCGATGCCAACAACCGCATCCTGGTCGCGCAGGGGTTGCGGCGACTGCGCGCGGGCAAGGGACAGCCCGGCCTGAACGCGCTCCTTAGGATCGCGGGCCGCGCGCCGGGACGAGCGAGCGCGTTCGACCTGGGCTTCGCCGCCGGCCCGCGCCTGAATGCCGCGGGGCGGTTGGCCGACATGAGCCTGGGCATCGAGTCTCTCATCACCGACGACGAGGCGCGCGCGGCGAATATCGCGCAACAGCTCGACGAGCTCAACCGCGAGCGCAGGAAGATCGAGGCAGGAATGCTCGACGAGGCGCTCGCCGCGATCGATGCGCTCGGCGCGCGCGCGGCGGAGGGTGACGCCGCGCCCGCCGCGTACAGCTTCTACGAGCCGGGCTGGCACCAGGGCGTGGTCGGCATCCTCGCCTCGCGCCTGCGCGAGCGGCTGCACCGGCCGGTGCTGTGCTTCGCGCCCGCGGAGAGCGGCGGCGGATCGCGCGCGAACTCGGGGCTGCTGCGCGGCTCGGGACGCTCGATCGCGGGCCTGCACTTGCGCGATTGCCTGGATCGGGTCGCCAAGCGCGCGCCGGAGCTGATCCTGCGCTTCGGCGGCCACGCGCAGGCGGCCGGGCTCACCATCCGGGCGGGCGACTTCGAACGCTTCGGCGAGCTCTTGCAAAGCGCTGCTATCGACATGACGCCGCCCGAGGCGCTTTCGCCGGTGGTCGAGACCGACGGCGCGCTGGACACCGCTTTCTACACGCTGGAGGTCGCGCAGCTACTCGAAGCGCAGATCTGGGGCCAGGGCTTTCCGCAGCCGCTCTTCTGCGACACGTTTCAGGTCGAAAGCCAGCGGGTCGTGGGCGAACGGCACCTCAAGCTCAGACTCGTGAAAGACGGGCGTAGGCTCGAGGCGATGCGCTTCGGCTCGCTCGAGCCGCTGCCGGCCCGGATGCGGGCGGCGTACCGCCTGAAGGTGAACGAGTTCAACGGACTGAAAGGTGTCCAGCTTGATATCGAGCATGTCGAGGGATAAGGGCCTTCACCCGGAACTTTCCTCCCACCCCGGTTCTGCGCTACATTCCCGCGCAGGGAAGAATCGGTATCACGCGCGACGAAGGATTTTCGCCCGCGCCCACGCAAGGAACTCCATGCACAAGCTTCTTCGCACCGTCTTCGCGATCGTCTTCGCGCTTGCCGCCTCCACCGCATTCGCTGCCGACGTCCAGCCAAGCAAGAACGCCGGCCCCTATGTTCCCTCGCCGCAGAGCGTCGTCTCCGACATGCTGAAGCTTGCCGATGTGGGACCCGAAGACTTCGTCATCGATCTCGGCTCGGGCGACGGCCGGATCGTTCTCACCGCCGCCAAGGTGTTCGGCGCGCGCGGCTTCGGCGTCGAGATCAAGGAGGATCTGGTCAAGCTTTCGAACGAGGCGGCGAAGAAAGAAGGGATCGCCGACCGGGTGAATTTCTTCGCCCGGGACCTCTTCAAGACCGACATCTCGCAGGCCACCGTGCTCACGATGTACCTGCTACCCGATACAGTCAACCTGCTGCGCGAGAAGCTCCTCGGCGAGCTCAAGCCCGGAACGCGCGTGATCTCGCACGACTATCCGCTCACCGGCTGGATACCCGACAAGTACGTGCACATGGATCTCGACGACAAGGTGCAAATTAGCGGCGTGACGACGACGCTCATCTACCTGTATGTCGTGCCGGCGAATGTGGCCGGCCGCTGGAGCGCGAAGGCGCCCGCCGCGGTGGGCAAGCGAATGGCGCTCGAGCTGAAGCAGCAGATCACGAAAATCTCGGGCAGCGCGGTGATCGACGGGCGCGAGGTGCCGCTCGAGGACGCCGACCTGCGCGGCGACCGCCTGAGATTCAAGCTCGCCGGGCGCCCCGGCGAATTCACCGGCCGGGTGAAGGACGGCGCGATGGACGGGCACTTCGAGCTGAAAGGCGCGAAATCGCCCTGGACTGCGTCGCTCGACAAATGACATGAGCCGGATCCGGATTTCCTCGGGCAAGACCGTCTTCGAGGCGGAATTGCGCGACACGCCGACGGTCAGTGCGCTGCTCGCAGCGCTGCCTTTCGCTTCGAGCGCGCAGACCTGGGGCGCCGAGGTCTACTTCGCGGCCCCCGTCGAGGCGAAGCTCGAGCCCGACGCGCAACAGGTCGTCGAGCCGGGCACGGTGTGTTATTGGGTCGAGGGCTCGTCGCTCGCGCTTCCGTTCGGACCCACTCCCGCCTCCAAGCAGAGCGAGCCGCGCCTTGCCACCCGGTGCAACATCCTCGGCAAGCTGGTGGGCGACCCGCGCCGGCTCGCCGACGTGCGGGCCGGCGATCGAATCAAGGTGGAGAAAGCCTGATGGAGAGAAAACGCGTCAACTCGTCGCGCTTGCGCTCGGTCGGCTACGACGAGAAGAACCAGATCCTGGAAGTCGAGCTCACGAACGGCCAAGTGTGGCAGTACACGAAGGTCTCGCCCGAGGTGCACCGGCGCTTCATGGCCGCGCCGAACCCGACGACCTACTACGACGACAAAATCGCGGAAGAATACTCTTCCCGGAGAGTGTAGAAAGGGAGCCCCATGCCGTCCTTCGACATCGTCTCTCAGGTCGACAAGCAGGAAGTCAAGAACGCGATCGAGCAGACCAACAAGGAAATCTCGACCCGGTTCGATTTCAAGGGGTCCGACGCGCGTGTCGAGCAGAGCGAGCTCGCGCTGACCGTATTCGCCGACGATGAGTTCAAGCTCGGCCAGGTGATGGATGTTCTGCGCGGCCGCATGACCAAGCGCAATATCGACATTCGCTGCCTGGAGCTCGGGGCGCTGGAGAAGATCTCCGGCGACAAGGTCAAGCGGGTAGTCACGGTGAAAGTCGGCGTGCCGCAGGACAAGGGCAAGCAGATCGTGAAGCTCGTCAAGGACTCGAAGATGAAGGTTCAGGCCTCGATCCAGGGCGACGCGGTGCGCATCTCGGGCGCGAAGAAGGACGACCTCCAGGCGGCGATCCAGCTCGTGAAGAAGTCGGTCGCCGACATGCCGCTGCAGTTCGTGAATTTCCGCGACTGAGCGGCGGCGGCGGACGATCGAGCCTATCCGCCGAGCGCCCGCTGCTCGGTTACGATCGAGTAATACTCCCACGCGCGCTCGATCACGCCCGGCCCAAACTGCTCGCGCAGGTGCTCAGCCTCTTCGAGCGTGTAGGCGCGCAATCGCGCAGGGTCGCCTCCCGCCGCAGCGAGCATCCTGAGCTGCATCTGCGCGCTCTCTTCCAGCAAACACGCCGCGACCGTCGCGGTGCGCACGTCGCCGTGCGCGGTGGTGATGCCGTGACCGCGCATCATGACCGCGAGGCCGGAACCCAAGCGCCGCGCGAGCAGGTCTCCCAGCTCGCGGGTACGGATGAGGCCGACGCGCTCGTACTCGGGCACGCCGGCCGCGAACAGCCCGCCCGAGTTGTGCACGACGCGGTGCGGCTCGCCGATCTGGGTAAGGCACACGCACGCCGGCGGATGCGCGTGCACCACCGCTCCGACATCGGGCCGCGCCGCATAGATGCGAGCATGGATCCAGAACTCGGTGTTCGGCGCACCTTCGCCCGCGAGGACCTTGCCTTCGATGTCGAGCACGAGGAGCGCATTTTCGTCCGCCAGCCCCGGGCTGCGACGCGTCGGGAAATAGAACGTCTCCGTTCCCGGAATCCGCCCGCTCGCATGCCCGAACGCGCTCGACAGCCCGAAGCGCTCGATGATGCGGTTGGCGAGCGCCACGTCACGCCGCAATGCTTGTTCCGTCATCCGCTCAGCCCTTCGCCAATCCCACGATCCAGCGCTCGTAGACCCGATCCGCGACCTTGTGCAGGGCTTCGATGCGAGCCTCGAGGTCGTGCTCGATCTCTTCGGGCGGCTGCACTGCCGGGCTCCCCGCGGCGGTTTGAATCTCCTCGCCGCCAAGCGCGCACCACTTGCGCACCAGCTCGGCGGTCATCTCGACGTGGCATTGGAAACCGAAATGCTTGCCGAGCGCGAACGCCTGATTCGCGCAATGTGCGTTCGAAAGTACGCGCGTCGCGCCCGGGGGGATACTGAACGTCTCGCCGTGCCAGTGAAACGCTTCGAACGACCCGAGAGCGCCGAGCCAC
>JBFGLA010000019.1:0-16949 GCA_041576355.1 Burkholderiales bacterium | reverse complement strand
CGCGGCTGCTACGAAACGCCGGGCGGCACCATCATGCTCAAGGCGCACCGGGCGATGGAGTCGATCACGCTCGATCGCGAAGTGCTCGCGCTGAAGGACGACCTGATGCCGCGCTACGCGCGGCTCATCTATAACGGGTACTGGTTCAGCCCGGAGAGAACGCTGCTGCAGACCCTGATCGACGCCTCGCAGGCGAACGTCAATGGAACGGTGCGCGTCAAGCTCTACAAGGGAACCGTGCTCGTCACCGGGCGCGAGTCGAAGAGCCACTCGCTCTTCGATCCGGCGATCTCGACCTTCGAGGACGACCGCGGAGCGTACGACCAGGCCGACGCCGCCGGATTCATCCGCTTGAATGCGCTGCGGATGCGCATCGCCGCGAGACTGCGATCCGCCGGCCGGGCGGGAAGCCGCTGGCGCGGGAAGCGGAGGGGCTAGCCATGCGCACGCAATTGAAACTGCTCGCCAAAACATGGCTCGTCGCGGCTTCGGCGCTGTTTGCGGTCGGCCAGGCGTCGGCGGCCGCGTTCCTGGTCGAGTTGGGCACCGTGCGCGTCGCGCTCGACGCCCCGGCCGGGTTCGCCGACACCGACTTCACCGGCTCGCCGCGCCTGCGCGAGCTGGCCGAGAAGGTCACCTCGGCATCGAACCGCATCCTTCTTTTTGCGATCACCGATGCCGATTTGCGCAGCTTCACCCGCGGCGACCGCCCCGAGTTCAGGCGCTATCTGCTCGTCGTGACCCCGCGCAGCCTCGAGCGCGAGTGGGTGAGCGGATCGCAGTTCAGGACATTCGCCGAGGACTCCCTGAGCGCGCTCGGCAAGCCCGCGCCGGACGCGAACTACCAGAAGCATCTCGACGCGCAACCGTTCGGGCAGCCGACCCTCCTCGCCGAGCTGCGCAAGGAGCGGGAAATCGTGTCGGTGCTGGTCGGCGTGCGGCTGCCGCCGAAGAAGAAGGACGACGACGAGAAATCGCAATACGTGCTCTCGACGACCTCGCTCCTCTGGCTGCGGGGGAAAGCCCTCAGCTTCTCCGTGCACACCGCCTACGAGGGCCAGGCCGATGCGGACTGGATCGTCTACACCGAGCGGCGCTGGATCGACGATATCAAAGGACTGAACTCGCGCTGACTCTCGAGGTAGGCGGGGGCTGCCAGCCGTGGCGCGGCAAGGGTAAGAAACGCCGAGCGCCGGCATTGCATGCGAGGGCTTTCGTGACAGGCGCCGGAGGGCGCCGCCCGGGCGTTTTTCCCGGGGGCGCGGGAGCGATTCGACTTTGTTCCCTGGCAACGGCGCTAGAACTTCCAGCCCATGCCGATCGAGCCGGTATTCAAGGAAGGCGTCGTCTTGATGTCGAGCGTCGCATTCGTGGGATCCGGACTCGCCGTCTTCGAATCAAACTTGACGTAGTGCCAATCCACGAAAACGTACTGCGTGCGCGAAAGCATGTGCCGAGCTCCGGCGCCGTAGCCAATTCCCGTATGCGTGTTGCTCCAGCTGTACGAAAGCGTGGGGCCTACCTGCGAGAACTGGCTTTCCACCTTGGCGCTGTTATACGACAGCTTGCCGTAGAGCACGGTGGCGGGCGCGAGCTTCCAGCCGATGTCGACGCCTATCGCCCAGTGATTCTTCATTTCCGTCTTCGCGCTCGACGAGGTAGGAGGATTGAAGTCGTCCTCCTTGTTGACGTCATACGTCAGCGGGTCGAGCGTGAATCCGATGCCGTACACCATGTTCCCGGCGTCGTGCCGCCAGCCGGCGCCGAGCCGCACCGCGAAGTTGGGCTTGCCGACATCGCCCTTCAAGGAATCGGGCGGATCCGTCGCTTCCGTATCCGCTTGCGCGATGTTCATTCCCAGCCCGCCATCCACGTAGGCCCCGCCATGGTTTTGCGGCCAGGCGAACGGGGCCACACAAAGTCCCCCGATCGCCGCAATGAGGCTGATCGATTTACGTAGCAACATAGCTTTACCCCCAAAAGTTGAAATGAGGAAACGGCATCGCGCGTTTTCCTGCGTCTGCGCTGCGGTTCCCACGAAAAGTCTCCTGCTGACACGCTCGCTCAGTCAAGCAACTCTTTGGCACAATGATTGATTCCCGGAGCGAGAGCCGGCATTGATCCCAAGGCACCTATCGCCGGCTCGAGCCCCTTAGGCGCTACAATTTCGCCTTTTTGGAACCCATGGAAGCCGAACGCATCAACCAGATCGCCTCCTCGCTCGCCGACCTGCAGACGCGGGCCGCCGAGCTGCGGAGGTATCTTTGACAACGAGGCGAAGCAAAAGCGCCTCGAGGCCTTGAATCGCGAGCTCGAGGATCCCAAGCTGTGGGATAACCCGCAGCGGGCCCAGGAGCTCGGCCGGGAAAAGAAAACCATCGAAGGCATCGTGCTGACGCTCGGCCGCGTCGGCAGCGGCATTGCCGACGCGAAGGAGCTGTTCGAGCTCGCGCGCGACGAGGACGACAACGCGACGATCGAGGGTATCGGTCGCGACGCGCTGACGCTGGAAGAGGAAGTCGCGGCGCTCGAGTTCCGGCGCATGTTCTCCAATCCCCTCGATCCGAATGCCTGCTTCGTCGACATCCAGGCCGGATCGGGCGGCACCGAGGCGCAGGACTGGGCCGCGATGCTCGAGCGCATGTACGTCAAATACTGCGACCGCAAGCGCTTCTCGGTCGAGATCCTCGAGCAAACCGACGGGGAGGTCGCCGGCATCAAGAGCGCGACGCTCAAGATTTCGGGCGATTACGCGTACGGGCACCTGCGCACCGAGACCGGCATTCATCGCCTCGTGAGGAAAAGCCCCTTTGACTCCAACGCGCGCCGGCACACGTCGTTCGCGAGCGTGTTCGTATACCCGCAGATCGACGAGACGATCGAGGTCGAGGTGAACCCGGCCGACCTGAGGGTCGACGTCTACCGCGCCTCCGGCGCGGGCGGACAGCACGTCAACAAGACCGAGTCGGCGGTGCGCATCACGCACCTGCCGACCGGGATCGTGGTGCAAAGCCAGAACGACCGCTCGCAGCACCGCAACCGCGCCGAGTGCATGGCGATGCTGAAGAGCCGCCTGTACGAGCTCGAGCTGCGCAAGCGGATGTCGGCGCAGGACAAGCTCGAGGAGGCGAAGACCGACATCGGCTGGGGCCACCAGATCCGCTCGTACGTCCTCGACCAGTCGCGCATCAAGGACCTGCGCACCGGGATCGAGATCGGCAACACCCAGTCGGTGCTGGACGGCGATCTGGACGAATTCATCAGCGCGAGCCTGAAGCAGGGAGTGTAGCGATGGAAGATGCGCGCAGGGCCGAGCCGGCTCCGGACGAGAACAAGATCGTCGCCGAGCGCCGCGACAAGCTGAAGGCGCTGCGCGCGGCCGGCGGCGCGTACCCGAACGACTTCCGCCGCGCCAACCTCGCCGCCGACCTCGCCGCCGCGCACGGCTCGCTCGATAAGGCGGCGCTCGAAGCGAAAAAGGTCGAAGTCGCGGTCGCCGGCCGCATGATGCTCAAGCGCGTGATGGGCAAGGCGAGCTTCGCGACGATCCAGGACGGGTCGGGCCGGATCCAGGTGTACGTCTCGAACGACGTGACGGGCGAGGCTGCGCACGAGGCTTTCAAGCACTGGGACCTCGGCGATCTGGTCGGTGTTCGCGGAACGCTCTTCAAGACCAACAAGGGCGAGCTGACGGTGCACGCGCGGGAGCTGCGGCTGCTCGCCAAGGCGCTGCGGCCGCTGCCGGAGAAGTTCCACGGCCTGACCGACCACGAGCTGCGCTACCGGCAGCGCTATGTCGACCTGATCGTGAACCCCGAGGTACGCGATGTGTTCGCGGCACGCTCGCGCATCGTCCAGTCGCTGCGCGAGACGCTCGTCGCCGACGGCTACCTCGAGGTCGAGACGCCGATGATGCAGCCGATTCCCGGCGGGGCGGCGGCGCGCCCGTTCAAGACGCACCACAACGCGCTCGACATGGAGCTTTACCTGCGCATTGCGCCGGAGCTCTACCTGAAGCGGCTCGTCGTCGGCGGGCTCGAGCGCGTATTCGAGATCAACCGCAACTTCCGCAACGAAGGTATCTCGACGCGCCACAACCCGGAATTCACGATGCTCGAGTGGTACGCGGCGTACGCGGACTGCGCCCACATGATCGATCTCACCGAGCGCCTCGTGCGCGGCGCGGCGCAGGCCGCCGGCGGCAAGCTGTCCGTCTCGTATCAGGGCAAGACGCTCGATTTCGGCCGGCCCTTCGCCCGGCTCGCCATTCCCGACGCGATCCGTCGCTGGGGCGGAAGCGCATTTGCGAGCGCGGACCTGCGCGACCGCACCTTTCTCGCACGGCAACTCGATGCGCTCGGCGTCGCCTACACCGCCGCGCAGGGCTGGGGGTCGCTGCAGCTCGTGCTTTTCGAGACGGTCGCGGAAAAGCATCTCGTCGAGCCGACGTTCGTGCTCGATTTCCCCGCCGAGGTCTCGCCGCTCGCACGCCGCAAGGACGCGGACCCGGAGCTGACCGACCGTTTCGAGCTGTTCGTCGACGCGAAAGAAGTCGCGAACGGATTCTCGGAGCTGAATGATCCCGAGGACCAGGCCGAGCGCTTTCTCGAGCAGGCGCGCAAAAAGGAGGCCGGCGATCAGGAAGCGATGTACTATGACGCCGACTATATCCGCGCCATGGAGTACGGCCTGCCGCCCACGGGGGGTGCGGGACTCGGCGTCGACCGGCTCGTCATGCTGCTCACCGACAGCCCCTCCATCCGCGACGTGATCCTTTTCCCCCACATGCGGCCGGAGGCATAGAAATCATGTTTCGATTGCTGGCGCGGGCGCTCGCGATTGCGGCGCTCTTGCACCTGGCAGGCTGCGGCGACAAGGGCTCGCCCGCGTCCCCTCCCCCCGACGTCGCCGTCGAACCGCGCGACAGCCGGGCAACCGTGACTTGGACCGCGGAACCCGGAGTCGAGTACTGGCTCTTCTACGCCCCGACCTCGAATATCACGCGGGAGAACTGGGCGACTTTGCCGGGTATCGTCGTCATCAAGAATGCCGTTTCACCGATCACGGTGTCGGGGCTCAGAAACGGCACGACCTATTCCTTCATGGTCAACGGCAGGACGAACAACGGGCCCGGCGGAGCGGCGAGTCCGTCGATATCGATCGTGCCTCGGCTCGCGGGCGCGAGCTGGACGATCGGAGCGCCCGCCGGGTCGGACGACCTGCTCGGCGCCACGTTCGGGAGCGTCTTCGTTGCGGTCGGCGCCAACGGCACGATCCAGTCAAGCCCCGATGGAAAGATATGGACAGCGCAGAGTTCCGGCATCACCACTGCACTGAACGCGGCAGTCTATTTCGGCGGGACGACTATCGCAGCCGGGGCGGGCGGGGTCATTCTGCGCAGCACCGATACGGTGGCCTGGGCGCCTCAGATCTCCGCCACCGGCAACGATCTGCACGCGCTCGCGACAAACGGCGCCGGGACCTACGTTGCGGTCGGCGCCCAGGGAACCATCGTCACCAGCAGCGACGGCCAGACGTGGAGCCAGGCGGTTTCCTCGACTGTTGTGACTTCAAGCCCGCTCTACGGCGTAACGTTCGGAAACGGCCTGTACGTCGCGGTCGGAGCGGGCGGTGTGCTGCTCACGAGCACCGATGCGAGTACCTGGCAAGCGGTCACCTCGGGCACGACGTCCGACCTCAGATCGATCGCCTTCGGCGCGGGCGTCTACGCGGCGGTGGGTGCGAGCGGCACGCTCGTCACGAGCCCCGATGGCGTGACCTGGACGGCGCAGACCGCGCTGGGCTCGAACATCCTCGCTTCGGTCACCTTCGGCAGGCAATTCGTCGCGGTCGGCCACGCCGGCGCCATCTACACCAGCACCGACGGCGTCGCGTGGCAGGCGCAAACCTCGGGAACGACGGGTAATCTCTACGCCATCGCGCGCAGCACCTTCGAATATGCCGCCGTCGGCGCGGCGGGGCTCAACCTGCACGCCAAGTAGCTCCCTACAGCCTTAACGCGGCCAACCCGGCGAGCACCGCCGCCGTCGCGAGCGCGCGGCGGCGCGTGAAACGCTCGCCGAGAAAGAGCGCTCCCAGCGCCGCGGCGAACACGATGGAGGTTTCGCGCAGCACGGCGACGAGCGCCACCGGCGCGCGCGTCATCGCCCAGAGCGCAACCGCATACGAGCCGAGGGTGCACGCGCCGCCGATCATCGCGCGCCACCAGTATCTCGCCGCGTAAGCGGGCAACGCGGATCCGCGGCGGAAGTAGAACCATGCCGGCACGGCAATGCCGTTGGCGACGAAGAACCACATCGCGTAGCTCACCGGCGCGCCCGAGGCGCGCGCGCCCTGCGCGTCGATGAGCGTATAAGCGGCGATCACGACCGCATTGCCGAGCGCGTACGCGAGCGCCCGGCGCAGCGTCGCGGGGTCGCCGACCCGGCCGGATGCGAACGCGAGCACGCCGGCGCAAATCAACGCCACCCCCAGCGCCTCGGGCGCCGCAAGCCGCTCGCCGAGCGCGAATGCAGCGATCAGTGCGACGAGCGCCGGCCCGCCCCCGCGCATGATGGGGTAGGTGAACGAAAGGTCTCCCCAACGGTAGGCGCCGGCGAGCGCGGAAAAATAAACGATATGCACCGCCGCCGAGGCGGCAAGCCACGGCAGCGAGGCGCCCGCCGGCGCGGGCAGCCAGGGCAGCGCCGCGAGCGCGAGCACGCCCGCGCCGAGCGAGATCGCCGCCGTATCGAGCTCCTTGTCGGCGCTCGATTTCAGGAGGACGTTCCAGATCGCGTGCAGCAACGCCGCCGCGAGCACCGCCGCCGTAACGCCGAGCGAGACTTCCATTGCGGCAGTGTAGCAACCCGTTCAAAATTCGCGCTTTTCCTTCCGGGCGGACGACGTGCAAGGCAATCCGCAGTTGCGCGGTATCGCGCTCATGATCCTCGCGGTCGGCATCTTCGCGCTGCTCGATACGATCGCGAAATACCTTTCCCGCTGGTACCCCGTTCCCGGGATCGTGTGGGCGCGCTACGCGGGGAATCTCGTCTTCATGCTCGCGCTCCTTGCCGCGCGCGGCGAGCTGCGTCTCATGCGCACGTCGCGCCCGGGCATCCAGACCCTACGCGGACTGCTCCTCGGCGCGGCGACCCTCCTCTATTTCTCCTCGCTCAAGGTGCTACCGCTCGCCGAGGCCGCGGCGATCGCGTTCGTGCTGCCGCTCTTCGTGGCGCTACTCGCCGTGCCCATGCTCCAGGAGCGACTCGATCCGCCGCGCACGATCGCCGTCGCGGTCGGCTTTATCGGCGCGCTCGTCATCATGCGCCCGGGCGCGGCGGCGTTCACGCCGTACGCGCTGCTGCCCATGGGGATGGCGCTCTCGAACGCGCTCTACCAGATCCTCACCCGCAAGGTAGCGGGAATCGAGCCTGCGATGACTTCGCTCTTCTACGGGGCGCTCGTCGGCACGCTGATGTTCTCGGCCGTGCTGCCGTTCGCGTTCGAGGCGCCGAGTACGCTCTGGCATTGGGCCCTCTATGGCGCGATGGGAGCGCTCGGGCTCGCCGGACATCTCGCGCTCATACGCGCCTTCGAGTACGCGCAGGCGACTCTGCTCGCGCCGTTCGTCTATACCCAGCTCGTGTGGGTGATGTTTCTCGGGCTCGCCGTGTTCGGCGACTTCCCCGACCGCTGGTCGCTCGCCGGGATGGCGATCATCGTCGCCTCGGGGCTCACCCTCGCCAACCGCCAGAGGCTGGTGACGCGCAAGTGACGCCGCTCAGCCCGCGTAGCGCTTGAAGGCGAGGGCGGCGTTGGTGCCGCCGAACCCGAAGCTGTTGGACAGGACGCAATTGAGCGCGACGTTGTCCCGACGCTCGCGCACGATCGGCATGCCCTCGGCGGCCGGGTCGAGCGTCTCGACGTTGGCCGAAGCGCAGATGAAACGGTTCTCCATCATCAGCAGGCTGTAGATCGCCTCGTGCACGCCGGCCGCGCCCAGAGAATGCCCGGTCAGCGACTTGGTCGAGCTGAAAGGCGGGATCCCGCCCCGGTCCTGGAACACCTCGCGCATCGCCTCGAGCTCCTTGATGTCCCCGGCCGGGGTCGAGGTGCCGTGCGTGTTGATGTATCCGACCGGCGTGTCGAGCGATTGCAGCGCCATCCTCATGCACCGCACCGCGCCTTCGCCGGAGGGCTGCACCATGTCGTGGCCGTCGGAATTGGCGCCGTAGCCGGCGAATTCGGCGTAGATCTTCGCGCCGCGCGCCTTGGCGTGCTCCAGCTCCTCCATCACCAGCACGCCGCCGCCGCCGGAGATCACGAACCCGTCGCGATTCGCGTCGTAGGCGCGCGAGGCGCGCTCCGGCGTTTCGTTGTAGCCCGAGGAAAGCGCCGGCATGGCGTCGAACAGGACCGACAGGGTCCAATGCAATTCCTCGCCGCCGCCGGCGAAGATGATGTCCTGCTTGCCCAGTTGAATGATCTCGGCTGCGTTGCCGATGCAATGCGCGCTGGTCGAGCAGGCCGAGCTGATGGAGTAGTTGACGCCCTTGATCTTGAAGGCGACCGACAGCGTCGCCGAGTTGGTGCTCGACATCGCCTTGGGCACGACGAAGGGACCGACTTTCTTGGGGCCCTTTTCCCGCGCCGTGTCGGCGGCGAGCACGATGCTCCTGGTTGAAGGACCGCCCGAGCCCATGATGAGACCCGTGCGCTCGTGGGAAACATCGCCCTCCGCGAGCCCGGAATCGGCAATCGCCTCCTGCATGGCGACATAGTTATAGGCCGCGCCGTCGCCCATGAAGCGCCGCCAGCGCCGGTCGACCGTCTGCTCGAGGTCGATCTTGAGCGAGCCGTGCACCTGGCTGCGGAACCCCATCTCGCGGTATTCCTCGCAAAAAGTGATGCCAGAGCGGCCGCCGCGCAAGGAGTCGAGCACCTCGGCCTTGTTGTTGCCGATGCTCGACACGATCCCCAGCCCGGTGACGACGACACGCCTCATTGAACGGCTATCTTGTGCGATGTCTCAAATGGCATCGGTGCTGGTGAACAGCCCGACGCGCAGGCCCTCGGTCTCGTAGATGCTGCGCCCGTCCACTTTCATCACTCCGTCGCCGACGCCCAGAATGAGCTTGCGCCGTATCACGCTTTTCAGATCGACGTGATACGAGACGAGCTTCGCGCTCGGCAATACCTGGCCGCTGAACTTGACCGAACCGACGCCGAGGGCGCGGCCGCGTCCCGGCTCGCCCAGCCAGCCGAGGAAAAAGCCGACGAGTTGCCAGAGCGCATCCAGGCCGAGACAGCCGGGCATGACCGGGTCTTCCTCGAAATGGCAGCCGAAGAACCAGAGATCCGGCCGTATGTCGAGCTCGGCGTGGATTTCCCCCTTGCCGTAGGCGCCGCCCGTCTTCGCGACGCGCACGATGCGGTCGAACATCAACATGGGCGGAAGCGGCAGGCGCGCGTTGCCGGGACCGAACAGCCGGCCGTGGCCGCATTCCAGCAGTTCGTCCCGCGAGTAGTGTTCCTTCTGACCCACCGTGTGTATCCGATCGTCTCGCATTTGCACTCGACCCGGATGTCGATTCTTACCTTCGCCCGGGCCGATCCCAAGGAAGTCCCTGCGCCGATTTTACGCTGCCTGTCCCTCGGCACCCGCCGCCGTTCCCGGGATGATTGATCGCTGTTGCAAAAAAACCGCGTTCAACCCATCAAATCCACGCGCATCCGCCCGGCCACCGGAAAGCGCGGATCGGTATACCCCGGCGTGGACGGATGCCCGGGCGCGACCAGCCGGTCGATCAAGGCTTCGTCCTCGGCGCCGTACGGCTTGCCGATCCCGCCAAGGTACTCGGTCCACTGCCCGAGCGTACGCGGGCCCGGGAGCACGCTCGATACGTAGGCGTTGGCGAGCACCCAGTTGAGGGCGAGCTGCCCCGCGCTCATGCCGCGCGCCTCGGCGTGCGCGCGGATCTCCTGCGCCATGGCGATCGACTCCTCGCGAAACTCGGTCTGCATCATGCGCTTGTCCTTGCGCGCGGCGCGCGAATCGGCAGGCGGCGCTTCGCCCGCCCGGTACTTTCCGGTGAGAACGCCGCGCGCGAGCGGCGAGAACGGCACGATGCCGAGCCCGAAATGCACGCACGCCGGGATGACCTCGACTTCGGCCATCCGGTTCATCGCGTTGTAGTACGGCTGGCAGACGATCGGGCGCGGCACGCCGAGCTTGTCGGCGGTCATCACTGCCTGCGCGATCCTCCAGCCGCGATGATTCGAGAGTCCCCAGTAGCGGATCTTGCCCGCGCGCACCAGATCGCCCAGCGTCGCGATCGTTTCCTCGAACGGCGTGTGGACATCGTCGAGATGCAGGTAATAGATGTCCACGTGATCCATGCCGAGACGAGAGAGCGATGCGTCGATCGCGGCGAGCACATGCCGGCGCGAGACGTCGACCTCGTCGGGCGGCGGCGCTCCGGTGTTGCCGACCTTGGTGGCGACGATCCAGCGGTTGCGATCGGCGCGCACCAGCCGTCCGAGGACACGCTCCGATTCGCCCTTGGCGTACGAATCGGCGGTATCGACGAAGTTCACTCCCGCCGCGCGTGCCGAGTCGACGATGCGCGCGGCTTCCGCCTCGTCCGTGCGCTCGCCGAACATCATCGTTCCGAGACAAAGCGCCGACACCTCCGGTCCGCTCCTTCCGAGCCGCCGCATTTCCATCACTCCTCCACGATGTGTTCGATCTGCGCGCCGACGCGCTCGAGCGCCCTGCGTC
Organism: Burkholderiales bacterium; assembly: GCA_041576355.1. Taxonomy (GTDB): domain Bacteria; phylum Pseudomonadota; class Gammaproteobacteria; order Burkholderiales; family SG8-39; genus JAOUFA01. Next base: position 6,166 of record JBFGLA010000019.1, on the reverse strand, counting down.
CTTCGTCGATCGCCTCCCGCGCCCGGTGGAAATCCATGGTTGCGAAACCGGGCAGGAGCGGCGTCACGAGGAGATCCGCCGGCTCGCCGGCGAGCCGGCTGCGCGCCACCCGGTCCTGCACGATGTCGATCGAAGTGAGCAGCACTTCGATGATGGAGGGAGCGTCCTCCTCCGCCTGGTCGCCGCCGAGCAGCCGATCGAGCCACCCGAGCTGCATCCATTTGGGCATGCGCGTGGCGAGCGCGAGACGCTCGCGGCGCGCGCTGTCGTCGCGGTCCCTGCGGCGCGCGAGCTTACCCCAGCCGAGGTCGACGGCGATCACGATGTCGGCTCCGAGCGCGCGGCAGACCGACACCGGCACGGGATTCACGAGCCCGCCATCGACGAGGATCTCCCCGTCGCGCGAGGCCGGCGCGAACAGGCCCGGAATCGCGATCGAGGCGCGCACCGCCTCGAGGGCGCTGCCCTCGCGCAGCCACATCTCGCGCCCGGTCGCGAGCTCGGTCGCGATCGCGGCATACGCGACGTCGAAAGACTCGATGTCGCGGTCCGAGAAATTCGAACGGATGAAATCGAACAGGCGCTGGCCGCGGATGAGCCCGCCGCGCCAGGTCACGTCGACGAGCTTGAGCACATCCTTCCAGTCCAGGCCCGACACCCATTCCTCGAGGCGATCGAGCTCGCCCGAGGCATAGGCGGCGCCGACCAGGGCGCCGATCGAGGTGCCGCAAACGATCTCCGGCTTCACGCCGCGCTTCTCGAGCGCGCGAATGACGCCGATATGAGACCAGCCCCGCGCCCCGCCCGAGCCGAGCGCGAGGCCAACCCGCGGCTTACGAGCCACGCGCCCGCTCAGTTCAGCCGCTCGAAAATCGCCGCGATCCCCTGCCCGCCGCCGATGCACATCGTGACGAGGGCGTAGCGCTTCTGGATGCGCTGCAATTCGTACAGCGCCTTCACCGTGAGGATGCAGCCGGTCGCCCCGATCGGGTGCCCGAGCGCGACCGCGCCCCCGTTCGGGTTCACTTTCTGCGGATCGAGCTCGAGGTCCCGGGTCACCGCCATCGCCTGCGCGGCGAACGCTTCGTTCGACTCGACCACGTCGATGTCGGAGGGTTTGAGACCGGCCTTTTCGAAGACCTTCTTCACCGCGGGTATCGGGCCGAGACCCATCACATGCGGCTCGACGCCGGCGTGCGCGTACGCCACCATGCGCGCCATCGGCTTGGCGCCCGCTTTCTGCGCCGCTTTCGCCTCCATCAGCACCACCGCGGCCGCCGCATCGTTGATGCCCGAGGCGTTGCCTGCGGTCACCGTGCCGTCCTTCTTGAATACGGGCTTGAGCTTCGCCAGGTCGTCGATCTTCGCGTCCTTGCGAACGTGCTCGTCGGTCGTAAAGGACTCGACACCCTTCTTCGTCTTTAGCTCGATCGGTACGATCTGCGACTTGAAATGGCCCGCCTCGAGCGCGCGCGCTGCGCGCCCGTGTGATTCGAGCGCGAACGCATCCTGCTCGCCGCGCGTGAACCCGTACTTGGCGGCGATGTTCTCGGCGGTGACGCCCATGTGGCCGTGGCCGAACGGGTCGTGCAACGCAGCCGTCATCGCGTCGACGATCTGCGCATCCCCCATCCTCTGCCCCCAGCGGCCTGCCGGGAGGAAGTACGCCGCGCGGCTCATGCTCTCGGCGCCGCCACCGATCGCGACGTCCACGTCGCCGAGCAGGATGTGCTGCGAGGCCGAGACGATCGCCTGCAGACCCGAGCCGCACAGGCGGTTGACCGTCAGGCAGGGCGTGCCCACCGGCAGCCCCGCGTCGAGCGCGGCGACGCGCGAAAGGTACATGTCGCGCGCCTCGCCGTGGATGACGCTCCCCATCACAACATGTCCGACCGTCGCCGGATCGATCTTCGCCCGCGCAAGCGCCTCCTTGATCGCGATCGTGCCGAGCTTCGTCGGCGGAAAATCCTTTAGCGATCCGCCGTAACCGCCGATCGCCGTGCGCGCCCCGGAAACCACCACCACTTCGCGTGCGTTCATGCCGTTCTCCCGTAAAGATCGTGTTCGTCCGAGCGCTCGATGAGCACTTCGGCAAATTCGCCCGGCTTCAGGCCCCCGCTTCCCTGTATATGCACAACGCCGTCGATCTCGGGCGCATCCGCGCTCGAGCGCCCCGCCGCGCCGTCGGGACCGACCTCGTCGAGAAGGACCTTGATGCGCCGGCCGATCTTGGCGCGCAGCCGCCCGGCGCTGATCGCCGCCTGCGCCTGCATGAAGCGCGCGCGGCGCTCCTCCTTGATTTCGTTCGGCACCGGGTCGGGCAACTCGTTCGCCGCGGCGCCGTCGACCGGCGAATAGGCGAAGCACCCCACCCGGTCGAGCTGCGCCGCTTCGAGGAACGCCAGCAGCTCCTCGAACTCGCGCTCCGTCTCGCCGGGAAAGCCGACGATGAAGGTGCTGCGGATCGCGATGTCGGGACAGGCCCTGCGCCAGGCGCGAATGCGCTCGAGCACGTTTTCCGTGTTCGCGGGCCTCTTCATGAGCCGCAGGATCCTCGGGCTCGCGTGCTGGAAGGGCACGTCCAGGTACGGCACGATCTTGCCTTCCGACATGAGTGGAATCACTTCATCGACATGCGGGTAAGGGTAGACGTAATGCAGCCGGACCCACAGCCCGCCTTCGGCCGCGAGACTCCCGAGCGCGGTGCACAGCTCGGTCATCCGCGTGCGCACAGGCCGGCCGTTCCAGAACCCGGTGCGATATTTCACGTCGACGCCGTAGGCGCTCGTATCCTGCGAGATGACGAGCAATTCCTTCACCCCCGCCTGCGCGAGCCGCCCGGCTTCCGCCATGACCTCGCCGATCGGCCGCGAAACCAGATCGCCGCGCATCGACGGGATGATGCAGAACGTGCAGCGGTGATTGCAGCCCTCCGATATCTTCAAGTATGCGTAATGCTTCGGCGTGAGCTTCACGCCCTGCGGCGGCACCAGGTCGGTGAAAGGATCGTGGGGCTTCGCCAGATGCGCATGCACCGCGCCCATCACGCCGTCGACGTCGTGCGGCCCGGTGACCGCAAGCACGCTCGGATGCGCCGCCTACACCACGCCGTTCTTCGCGCCCAGGCACCCCGTGACGATGACCTTGCCGTTCTCGGCAAGCGCCTCGCCGATCGCCCCCAGCGACTCCTCCACCGCCGCGTCGATGAAACCGCAGGTGTTGACGATGACGAGATCCGCCCCGCGGTAGCTGCTCGAGGTGGCGTAGCCTTCGGCGCGCAGCTGCGTGAGAATGCGCTCGGAATCGACCAGCGCCTTGGGGCAGCCGAGCGAAACGAAACCGATGCGAGGTGCGACCCCGGGGGAAGTGGCTTTGCGGGCCGTGCGCGGCATGACCTGCTCTTTACGGACGATGACGCGCGGCGCACGCCGCGCGACGGAACGGTTCAGGGCTGCTTGTCGGGCTCCTTCTTACCCGAAGGCGGCGGCGGAAATCCGGGCAGCGAGAAGCCCGCCAGCATGTTGCGCGCCTGGCTTTGCATCTGCTCCTGGAACTGGGCGAACATCTTCTGGCTTTGCTCGATGTAGGCCTGCATCAAGCTCTGCATCGCCGGGCCCTGCATGTTCAGGAACTGTGTCCACAGCTCCTGCCCGGCGCGCGAGTTGTCGCCGTACATCTTCTGCGACTGTTCCTGGACGGTTTTCTGCATGTGCTGGAAGGCCTCGATGCTGCGCTCGAGGTACACTCCCATCAATCCCTGCATCGTGTTGCCGTACGAGCGGATCAACTCGGAAAGAAGATCTGACGAGAACATCGGCGTGCCGCCCGACTCCTCCTCGAGGATGACCTGCAGCAGGATCTGCCGCGTCAGGTCGTCGCCGCTCTTCGCGTCCACGACCTGAAACTCCTCGCGCTTGAGGACCATCTGCTTTACCTCGGCGAGCGTGATGTAGCTCGAGGTCCGGGTATCGTAGAGGCGCCGGTTGGGATACTTCTTGATCAGGCGAACCTGGCTTTCCATCGCGGCCCTCTCGCCGGCCATTTGACTCGGAATCATGCGAGTTTACTCCCTTCGCCGCGCGGCTCAGTACATGTGCTGGCCGCCGTTGATCGAGATGTTGGCCCCGGTCACGAACGCCGCCTCTGCTGAACACAAGTAGATGATCAAGCCCGCAACCTCGTCCGGCTTGCCCAGCCGTCCGATCGGAATCTGCGGCAGGATCTTGGAATCGAGGATGTCCTTGGGAATCGCGGTCACCATCGAGGTGCCGATGTAGCCGGGCGAGATCGTGTTGACGGTCACGCCCTTCTTCGCCACCTCCAGCGCGAGCGCCTTGGTGAAACCGTGGATTCCGGCCTTCGCCGCGGAGTAATTCGTCTGGCCGAAGGCCCCCTTCTGCCCGTTCACCGAGGACACGTTGATGACCCGGCCCCAGCCGCGCTCGAGCATCCCGTCCATGACCTGCTTGGTCATGTTGAAGCACGAGTCGAGGTTGGTCCGCATCACGGCGTCCCAGTCGGACTTGCTCATCTTCTTGAACGTCATGTCGCGCGTGATGCCGGCGTTGTTGACCAGGATGTCGATCGCGCCGGAGCTCTTTTCGATCTGCGCGCATTTCGCCGCGCAATCCTCATAATCGGCGACGTCCACCGGATAGGCCGCGAACGCATAGCCGCGCCCTTTCATCTCCTCGAGCCACTGCTTGTACTTCGTGTTCGAAGGCGAGTACGTCACGACCACCTTGTACCCGGCATCCGCCATCTTGGTCGAGATCGATTCGCCCAATCCGCCCATGCCGCCCGTCACCACCGCCAGCTTTTTCTCCGCCATGATCGCCTGTCCTCTGGTTTTTGCGCTGATTCGTCCGCCGCGCCGGATCGCGATGCGCCGGTACTATACCTGCTGCAGGGCCGCCTGCCCGCCGTGGCCCGCCTATCGCTCGACCGCCAGCGCGACACCCATGCCGCCGCCGATGCACAGCGACGCGAGGCCCTTTTTCGCGTTGCGCTTCTGCATCTCGTGCAGCAGCGTGACGAGAATACGGCAGCCCGATGCGCCGATCGGGTGCCCGAGCGCGATCGCGCCCCCGTTGACGTTGACTTTCGAGGTGTCCCAGTCCATCTGCCGGTTGACCGCGATCGCCTGCGCGGCGAACGCCTCGTTGATCTCCATCAGGTCGAGGTCCTTCGGCGCCCAGCCGGCGCGCGAGAGGCAGCGCTTCGAGGCCGGCACCGGCCCCATGCCCATGTACTTGGGATCGACGCCCGCCGAGGCGTACGCCTTGATGCGCGCGATCGGCTTGAGCCCGAGCTCCCTCGCCTTCTTCGCCGAAGCGAGGACTACGGCGGCGGCGCCGTCGTTGATCCCCGAGGCGTTGCCGGCAGTCACCGTGCCGCTCTTGTCGAACGCGGGCTTGAGCGCCTGCAGCCCTTCCAGGGTCGCGCCGTGGCGCGGATACTCGTCGTCGGCGAACACGATGGTCCCCTTCTTCGACGGAATTTCGAAGGGAAGGATCTCGTCCTTGAACCGGCCGGCCTTCTGCGCGGCCTCGGTCTTTTGCTGCGACGCGACCGCGAACTCGTCCTGCTCCTTGCGCGTCACGGCGTATTCCTTGGCGACGTTCTCGGCTGTCACGCCCATGTGGTACTGGTTGTATACGTCCCACAGGCCGTCGATGATCATCGTGTCGACCATCTTGGCGTCTCCCATGCGAAAACCGTCGCGCGATCCCGGCAGCGCGTGCGGCGCGAGGCTCATCGACTCCTGCCCGCCCGCGACCACAATGTCGGCATCGCCGCCGGCGATCGACTGCGCGCCGAGCATCGCCGCCTTTAGGCCCGAGCCGCACACCTTGTTGATGGTCATCGCGGGAATCATGTCCGGCAACCCGGCGCGTATCGCCGCCTGGCGCGCCGGGTTCTGCCCGCACCCCGCGGCGAGAACCTGCCCCATGATGACTTCCGAGACCTGCTCGGGCGCGACTCCCGCGCGCTCGAGCACCCTGCGTATCACGTGCGCGCCGAGATCGGTCGCCGCGGATCTTGCGAGCGTGCCGCCGAACTTGCCGATGGCGGTGCGTGCCGCCCCTACGATTACGACTTCTTCCATTGCCAACCTCCTGGTAAGAACAACACTGTGTTGCGATGCGGCACAGGCGCCGCATCG
>JBFGLA010000018.1:0-17317 GCA_041576355.1 Burkholderiales bacterium | reverse complement strand
GCTCGACGAGCGCGCGCGGCACGCGCGGCTCCGCGGCGGTGACGACGATGCCGTCGAAATGCGCCTTTTCCGGCCAACCGAGGAAGCCGTCGCCCACCCGGATGTCTATAATGCGATAGCCGAGCGCCGCGAGGCGCTCCTCGGCACGGCGCGCGAGGTTATCGACGATCTCGATCGAATAAACGCGCGCGACGATCTCGGCGAGCACCGCCGCCTGGTAGCCCGACCCGGTTCCCACCTCGAGCACGACATCGCCCGGCTTGGGCGCGATCAGGTCGGTCGAGATCGCAACGATGTAGGGCTGGGAGATCGTCTGGCCGCTGCCGATCGGCAGCGGATGATTACGGTACGCGTAGGAGACCTGGTCCTCGGGTACGAGGCGGTGACGCTCGACCTTGGCGAGCGCCGCGCGCACGGCGGGCGACATCGAAGCGAAACCGGTCTCGCGCCGCGTCTCGGCGTACATCGCGTCGACCTCGGCCACCATGCGAGCGCGCTCTTCAGCGGCGCGCGCCGCCGCGTCGGCTTGCGCGTGGGTGTCGGTCATGCCGAGCACGGCCATCGGCGCGATGAGCCGCATTGCCCTGGCGGCGGCCCTGGGCAGCGCGGCGATTCCTCTGCGCCAGGCGCCTGCCATCGACGCGGCCTCAGCGCTTCGATTTGTCGCGCTCGATCAGCGCGTAGGCGGAGTGGTTGTGGATCGACTCGAAGTTCTCCGACTCGACCACGTAGGCGTCGATGCGCTCGTCCAGATTGAGCACCGCGGCGACGTCGCGCACCATGTCCTCGACGAATTTCGGGTTGTCGTAGGCGCGCTCGGTGACGTGCTTCTCGTCCGGCCGCTTGAGCAGCCCGTAGAGCTCGCTCGAGGCCTGCTTCTCGACGAGGTCGACGATCTCCTCGATCCACACGAAATCGTTCAGTTGCACCGACACGGTCACGTGGGAGCGCTGGTTGTGCGCCCCGCGCGCCGAAATCTTCTTCGAGCAGGGGCACAGGCTCGTCACCGGGACCAGCACCTTCAGCGTGAAGCTCTGGTTCTTGCCGCGGATCTCCCCGATGAAGGTCACTTCGTAGTCCATCAGGCTCTTCACGCCCGAGACCGGCGCCGCCTTCTCGATGAAGTACGGGAACGCCATCTCGATATGACCTTCCTCGGCCTCGAGCTTCTCCACCATCTCGCGCAGCATCACCTGGAAGGTCTCGACCGTGATCTCGCGCTCGTGCGCGCTCAGGATCTCGACGAACCTCGACATGTGGGTTCCCTTGAAATGGTGCGGCAGCCCGACGTACATGTTGAACATGGCGATCGTGTGCTGCACGTTGCCCGAGCGTTCCTGGATCTTCATCGGGTGGCGGATCGACTTGATGCCGACCTTGTCGATCGCGAGCTTGCGCGAGTCGGGTGTCGCTTGAACGTCCGGGATGTTGTAGAGGTCTCGAGATTTCATGTGCTGGGGACTCCGCCGACGGGATGAGCGGCGCGCGCGTCCGCTCCATCCCGTCGAGTTCATCGGGCGCAAGGCGTCCCGATGAACCAAAATTGTACACCCGACTGATTTACTCGGGTATTAACGCGCGAACCGATTTCACTATACCTTCTGCATCGAGACCCACCGAAGCGAGCAGCTTCCCGGGATCGCCGTGATCGATGAACCGATCGGGCAGCCCCAGAAGCAAAACCCGGCTGCGATTCGCAGCCCCCTGGGCGGCAAGCGCTTCGCACACCGCGCTCCCGGCGCCGCCCATCAGCTGGTGCTCCTCGATCGTGACCAGCAGCTCGTGCGACCCGGCGAGCCGCGTCACCAGCTCGACATCGAGCGGTTTGACGAAGCGCATGTTCGCCACAGTGGCGTCGAGTTTTTCCGCCGCGCCGAGCGCGGGGTGCAGCATGGGCCCGAACGCGAGGATCGCGATGCGCCGTCCCTGGCGGCGAATTTCGCCGCGTCCGACCGGCAGCGCGCGCAACTCCTTCTCGATTGCGACGCCGGGCCCCGACCCGCGCGGATAGCGAACGGCGGCGGGAGCATCGAGACCGAACGCGGTGCTGAGCATCTGCCTGCATTCGTTCTCGTCGGCGGGCGCCATGACGGTCAGGTTCGGCACGGTGCGCAGGAACGCGTAGTCGAACGCGCCGTTGTGGGTCGCGCCGTCGCCCCCGACGAGCCCGCCGCGATCGAGCGCGAGCACGACCGGCAGGTTCTGGATCGCGACATCGTGGATCAGCTGGTCGTAGCCGCGCTGCAGAAACGTCGAGTAGATCGCGAGCACCGGCTTCAGTCCCTCGCACGCCAGGCCGGCGGCGAAACTCACGGCGTGCTGCTCGGCGATCCCGACGTCGTAGTATCGATCGGGAAACTTCTCCGAGTAAGCCACCATGCCGGAGCCCTCGCGCATCGCGGGCGTGATCGCGACCAGCCGCGGGTCGCGCTCGGCCATGTCGCATAGCCAATCGCCGAACACCTGGCTGTAGGTCGGCCGCCCGCCCGAGGACTTCTGCAGCCCTTGCGCCGGATCGAACCGGCCCGGGCCGTGATAGGCGATCGGGTCCTCCTCGGCGAGCTTGTAGCCCTGCCCCTTCCTCGTCACGATGTGCAGGAACTGCGGCCCTTTTAGCTTCTTGATGTTGGTCAGGGTCGGGATCAGCGCGTCTAGGTCGTGCCCGTCGATCGGCCCGATGTAATTGAAGCCGAATTCCTCGAACAGCGTCGAGGGCGTCACCATGCCCTTCATGTGCTCCTCGGCGCGCCGCGCGAGCTCCAGGAACCCCGGCACGCGCTTGAGAATATGCTCGCTCGCCCGCTTTGCCGTGTCGTAGATGCGTCCCGAGAGCAGGCGCGCCAGGTAGTTGGTGAGCGCACCCACGGGAGGCGAGATCGACATCTCGTTGTCGTTGAGAATGACGAGCAGATCGGCGTCCATCGCGCCGGCGTTGTTCATCGCCTCGAACGCCATTCCGGCTGACATCGCGCCGTCGCCGATCACGGCCACCGCCTTGCGATGCTCGCCTTTCGTTTTCGCAGCGACCGCCATGCCGAGCGCCGCCGAGATCGAGGTCGACGAATGCGCGGTGCCGAAGGTGTCGTAGCGCGACTCGGTGCGCCGGGGAAAACCGGAAATGCCCCCGAGCATGCGCAGGCGCGCCATCTCCTCGCGCCGCCCGGTCAGGATCTTGTGCGCGTAGGTCTGGTGCCCGACGTCCCAGACGATGCGGTCCTCCGGAGTCTCGAAAACGTAGTGCAGCGCGATCGTGAGCTCGACCGTACCGAGGTTCGAGGAGAGGTGTCCGCCGGTTTTCGACACCGACTCGAGCACAAAAGCGCGCAATTCGTCGGCGAGCTGATGCAATTGCTTACGATCGAGCGCCCGCAGCTCGGACGGATCGTTGATCGTTTTCAGCAGATCGTACATGACCGACCCGGCCTCGCTATCCATGTGGCCCGCCGACCGCGGACCCAGGTCCGAGTGCTCCGCCGGTAGACCGCCCGGCAGCCCGCGTGTTCCGTCGATTGCGCTCATGACGCAATTCTAGAACTTTCGCAGCACGATGAAATCGGCGAGCTCGGCGAGCCGCCGCCCGCGCGCGCCGAGTTCGCGCAGTGCGGCGTGCGCGTCACGGCGCAGCTCCTCGGCGAATTCGCGCGCCCGGGACGCTCCCATCGCCGTGACGTAAGTCGATTTGTCCTGCTTGGCATCCTTGCCGGCCGTCTTGCCGAGCGTCGCGGTGCTCGCCATCGAATCGAGCACGTCGTCCACCACTTGAAAAGCGAGTCCGATGCACTTCGAGTAGCGATCGAGCTTCGCCCGGGCGGCCTCGTCCAGGCGCTCGCCACAGCCAACGCCGATGAGAACCGCGGCCCGGATCAGCGAACCGGTCTTGTGGATGTGCATCAACTCGAGTTCCGGCAGCGTGAGGCTCTTTCCGGTCGAGGCGAGGTCGATCGCCTGCCCGCCCGCCATGCCGCGCGAGCCGGCGGCCGCGGCAAGAGTCTTGATCATTTCGAGCTGCGCGGCCGGGTCGTCGGCAAGTCTAGCCTCCGATAACAGCTGGAACGCGAGCGCCTGCATGGCATCCCCGACGAGCATCGCCGTCGCCTCGTCGTATTCCACATGCACCGTCGGCTTGCCCCGCCGCAGGACGTCGTCGTCCATGCACGGCATGTCGTCGTGAACGAGCGAGTACGCGTGGATCATTTCCACCGCCGCGGCGGCGATTTCGAGCCGCTCCGGCGCAGCGCCCGCGACTTCGCCCGCGGCAAAGCATAGGAGCGGCCGCACCCGCTTGCCCCCCGCGAGGGTGGCGTAGCGCATGGCCTGATGCAAACGCTCCGGGGCGAGGTTCGCCGCAGGAAGCAGGCGCGCGAGCACCGCCTCCATGCGCGCCTGGATCCCCCCCATCCAGGCTTGGAAGGACTCTTCAGCCGCGCTCACCGGGTTCAGGGTCGAGAGCCGCCAGGGGCTTGAGCACATCCCCTTCGAGAACCTTGACCTGCTGTTGGGCTGCCTCGAGCCGCTGCTGGCAGAAGCGCGCCAGTTCCAGCCCCCGCCTGTGCGCGGCCAGCGCCTGCTCGAGGCCGAGGTTGCCGCCCTCCATCTGGGCGACGATCTTCTCCAGTTCGGAGAGCGCCTTCTCGAAAGTCAGTTCGGGGCCCGGTGCGGGCTCGGTCTGGGAACTTTGCTTGGGTGACTTGCTCATAGGGAAAACGCGGGTGCGCGGGGCGCTCCCAGCGCGTGACATAACTCCTTATCGGGACGGGCAATTATCTTTCAAATAGCGCTAGAATTGCGCGTTTTTTGACGCCCGGAGATCCATGTCGGACCTTGCGAGCCTGCGCCAAGTGAGGCCGGCCAGCTGCCAGCTGCCGGTTTCCTGGTACTTCGATCCGAAGATATTCGAGCAGGAGAAGAAGCTCCTGTTCGACACGGGTCCGAATTACGTGGGCCACGAATTGATGGTTCCGAACCCGGGCGACTATCACACGCTCGCCTGGATGGATCATGCCAAAGCGCTCGTACGCAGCGGGCCGGATGACGCGAGCGCGATCGAGCTGCTCACCAACGTATGCCGGCACCGGCAGGCGATCATGCTCGAGGGCCGCGGCAACGTGCAGAACATCGTCTGCCCGCTGCACCGTTGGACCTATAACCTCAAGGGCGAGCTTCTCGGTGCGCCGCACTTCCCCGAGAGCCCATGCGTCAAGCTGCGCTCGACCCCGATCACGAGCTGGAACGGCCTGCTCTTCGCCGGCCCGGGAGACCCACGCCAGGATCTCGCCGGGCTCTCGCGCGCCGGCGATTTCGATTTTTCCGGCTACGTGCTCGACAAAGTGATCGTCGAGGATTATCCGTTCAACTGGAAGACCTTCCTCGAGGTCTACCTCGAGCTCTACCACGTCGAGCCGTTCCATCCCGGGCTGGGCAATTTCACCGATTGCAGCAATTTCCGGATCGAGTACGGTGCGAACTGGTCGCTGCAGGTGGTGGCGGCAAAGGCGGGGCTCGGGAAACCGGGCACGCCGGTGTACGAGAAATGGCACCAGGCGTGCCTTAAGTACCTCGGCGGCGAGGCGCCGAAATACGGCGCGCTCTGGATGACCTACTACCCGAACCTCATGCTCGAGTGGTATCCGCACGTGCTGGTGGTGTCGGCCGTGATTCCGCGCTCGCCGACGCTCACGACCAACGTGGTCGAGTTCTACTACCCCGAGGAGATCGCGCTCTTCGAGCGGGAATTCATCGAAGCCGAGCAGGCGGCGTACGACGAGACCGCGCGCGAGGACGGCGAGTTGTGCGCGCGCATGGAGCGCGGGCGCCGCGCGCTGTACGAGCTGGGGCTCGATGACGCGGGACCGTACCAGTCGCCGATGGAGGATGCGGAGCTGCACTTCCACGAATGGGTGCGCTCCCGGCTCGGAGAGCCCGCTCGGCGCTGAGCGCTAGAATCGGGGCTTCCAGGGAAGCCCATTGCCTCACACCACGCTCGTATCGACCGAAGATCTCGCGCGCCATCCGGAATGGCGCGTCTTCGACTGCCGCCACGACCTCGGCAACCCTTCGCTCGGCGAGCAGCAGTACGCGAAAGTTCACATTCCCGGGGCGCTCTTCGCCCATCTCGACCGCGATCTGTCCGCGCCCAAGACCGGGAGGAACGGCCGCCATCCGCTCCCAGTTCCGTCGGTCTTGGGCAGTTGGCTGAGCAGATCCGGCGTCAAGACCGACGATCACGTCGTCTGCTACGACGCGGGCAACGGCACCATGGCGGCGCGGCTGTGGTGGACGCTGCGCTCGCTCGGACACGAGAAAGTCGCGGTGCTCGACGGCGGATTCGCGAAATGGGTCGAGGAAGGCCGTCCGGTGACTGCAGAAATCCCGGTCTTTGCAGAGAACGCTTATGAGGTGAGGCCGGTGACGGAGATAGCGGTCGACGTGTCCTTCGTCGAAAATCACCTGGAAAGCAAGGATCTTGTCCTACTCGATGCCCGTGCGGCGGCGCGCTTTCGTGGCGAGGCCGAGCCGATCGACCCGATCGCAGGGCGCATTCCCGGCGCGGCGAACCGCTTCTGCGGCGAGAACCTGACCGCCGACGGCAGATTCAAGAGCGCCGAGGCACTGCGGCGCGAATTTGGCGCGCTTCTGGGTGATCGCACACCCCAAGAAGTCGTCCACTATTGCGGCTCGGGCGTCGCTGCCTGCCACAATGCGCTCGCGATGGAGATCGCGGGCTTGCGCGGATCGCGCGTGTACATCGGCTCCTGGAGCGAGTGGATCGCCGACCCGCATCGTCCTCGCGCCAAGGGTCCCGCATAGCCGCCGACGCGCTTCTCGTCGTTCATTTCGCGATTGCCGCCTTCATCGTCGGCGGCCTGCCGCTGACCTGGATCGGTGCCGCCGCCGGATGGCGCTGGGTGCGCAACCCCGGGTTCCGCTACGCGCATCTCGCGGCGATCGGGTTCGTCGCGATCGAGGCGCTCGCCGGCTATGCCTGCCCGCTCACAGTCTGGGAAGACCTCCTGCGTGGCGGCGTGCGGCCCGAGTCTTTCGTGGGCCGCTGGGTATACCGTGTGCTCTACTACGAGGCGCCGGAGTGGGTGTTCACGCTTCTCTACGTAATTTGGGCTGCGGCGAGTCTAGCGACGCTCTATCTCGTTCCCTGCCGGGAGAGGCGTCCCGGCGGCTGAGCGCCCAGGCGACATGCTCGCGCACGAGCGCCGAGGGGTGCTCGGCGCGGCTTCGCAGCGCAACCGCGATCTCGCGCGAGCCTGCGTCATCCGGCGCGGCGAGCGCGTTGCCCATTCCGACGGCGAGATTCCTCAGCCAGCGCTCGTAGCCGATGCGCCGGATTGCCGAGCCGCGCATGCGCGCATCGAACTCCTCCTCGCTCCAGGCGAAGAACTCGACCAGCGTCCCCGCATCGAGCCCGTTTCGCACCGCGAGATCGGGCTCCCTCGTCACTTGCGCGAACGAGTTCCACGGGCACACGAGCTGGCAGTCGTCGCAGCCGAAGACGCGGTTGCCGACGAGCGGCCGCAACTCCTCGGGTATCGACCCTTTCAGCTCGATCGTGAGATAAGAGATGCAGCGCCGCGCGTCAAGCCGATACGGCGCGCGGATCGCCTGCGTGGGACAGATGTCGATGCAGCGCGCGCAAGTGCCGCAGTATTCGGTCGCCGGCGTGTCCGGCGGGAGCGGCAGGCTGGTGTAGATCTCGCCGAGAAAGAACCATGATCCGGCATCGCGCGAAAGGAGCAGCGTGTGCTTGCCGCGCCAGCCGATTCCCGCCTTGGCGGCAAGCTCGACTTCCATCACCGGTGCCGAATCGCTGAAGACACGATGACCGAATTCGCCCGCTTCGGCGCGTATACGGTCGCACAGCCGTTGCAGCCGGTCGCGCACGATCTTGTGGTAGTCGCGCCCGCGCGCGTAGCGCGCAACGTAGGCGCGCGCGGGGTCGGCGATCCCCGTCCACTCGTCGCGCTCGGCACTCAGGTAGTCCATGCGGCAGGTGATGACCCGAACGGTGCCCGGGACGAGCTCCGCCGGACGCGTGCGGGCGGTGCCGTGCCGGGCCATATAATCCATTTCGCCGTGCCAGCCCAACCCCAGCCATTCGGCGAGGCGCCCTTCCGCTGCGGAAAGATCGGTCTCGGCGATGCCGACCGCCTGGAAGCCGAGTTCGCGGCCCCAGCGCTTGATGTTCGCGCTCAGCAAACCATAGTCCATGTCCGCGCAGTTTAGCCTCGCGCTTCCCGACGAAGCCGCAACGGCCCGCTTGGGCGCAGCGCTCGCCGGCGGAGCGGCTCCAGGCCGGGTGCTTTTCATACGCGGTGAGCTGGGGGCGGGGAAGACGACGCTGGTGCGCGGACTGTTGCGGGAGCTCGGCTACCATGGCCGGGTCAAAAGCCCCAGCTATACCCTAGTTGAACTTTATAGTACTTCGAGATTAAACTTGTATCACTTTGATTTCTATCGGTTCAAGGACCGGTCAGATTGGACAAGCTCCGGATTTCGCGAATACTTCAGCCCGCAGGCGTGTTGCGTCGTCGAATGGCCCGAACGAGCCGAGGGACTGCTGGCGCTGCCGGACCTCGAGGTCACGCTCGAATTCGCGGGCGACGGTCGCAGCGCCATTCTGGTTCCGCGCTCCCAGGAAGGCCGGGATTGGCTCTCCGTCTGCTCGAGCTTCTTGCAGCCGGTCTCGCCGCGCTAGGCGCTGCGTGCTTCGTCGCGCCTGCGCTCGCCGAGGAGCCGGCGGCCTCCGACACCGTACGGGCGGGAGATCAGACCGTCGTTGCTGCCCGTCTATGGCCCGCTCCCGATTACACGCGTCTGACGCTCGAATCGCGGCGCGAACTGAAGTTCGAAGTCTTCGCGCTGCGCGACCCCGAGCGACTCGTCCTCGATCTCGCAGGTCTGGACACGGGACCTGCGCTCGACGAGCTGGGCGGCAAAGTTACGGAAGCGGATCCGTACATCAAGAGCCTGCGCGTCGGCCGCCACCGGCCCGAAGTCGTTCGGGTCGTGCTGGACCTGAAGACCGCCGTCAGCGCGCAGGTGTTCACGCTCAAGCCGATCGCCCAATACGGGTACCGGCTCGTGGTGGATCTGCGCCCGCTGGTGGCACCCGATCCCCTGCTCGCGCTGCTCGATTCCGACGCCAAGCGCGCCAGGGCCGACGCCGCAGAGCCCGAAGGCAAGCGCCCCGGAACGCGGGCGCCGCGAGCGAAGGTCGCGCGCCTCGCCACGATCGTCATCGACCCCGGGCACGGCGGCGAGGACCCCGGCGCGAGAGGGCGCCGCGGCACGCATGAAAAGGACGTCACGCTGATGATCGCGCGCCGCCTGAAAGCGCTCATCGACCGCGAGCCCGGCATGCGCGCGCTGCTCACGCGCGACGGCGATTACTACCTCTCGCTGCACGAGCGCGTCGAGAAAGCACGCAACGTGAAAGCGGACCTTTTCGTGTCGATACACGCCGACGCCTTCATCCGCCCGCACGCGCGCGGCTCGTCGGTGTTCGCCCTGTCCGAGCGCCGCGCGACATCGGAGGCCGCGGAGTGGCTCGCCAAGAAGGAAAACGAGGCCGACTTGGTGGGCGGGGTCAATCTGGACGTGAAGGATCCCTACCTCAAGCGCACGCTGATCGATTTGTCGCAGACCGCGACCATGGGCCACAGCCTGAAGCTCGGCGACGCCGTGCTCTCCGAGCTCGGGCGGGTCAACTCGCTGCACAAACGGCACGTCGAGCAGGCCGGGTTCGCCGTCCTCAAGGCGCCCGACGTTCCCTCGATCCTCGTCGAGACGGCGTTCATTTCGAACCCGCAAGAGGAAAAGAAGCTGAAGAGCAAGGCCTACCAGGAGCGGCTGGCGCGCGCGCTCCTCGCCGGAATCAAGCGCTACCTGGAAAAGCACCCGCCGCGGCCGCAACCGACGCTGGCGCTGAACTAGATCTCGCTGGGCGACGAGGCTTTAGCGCGCCGATAGCGCAGCCACTCGATGCCGATCGGGGCCAGCGACAGCGCGACAATGATCAGGATCACGACGGTGAGGTTGCGCTTGACGACAGGGATGTTGCCGAAAAAGTACCCCGCGAGGCTAAGCGACACCACCCAAAGGACAGCGCCCGCGACGTTGTACAGCGCAAACTTGCGGTAAGTCATCGCGCCGACGCCGGCGACGAAAGGCGCGTACGTACGCACGATCGGCACGAAACGCGCGATGATGATCGTCTTGCCTCCGTGTCGCTCGTAGAACGCATGCGTGCGGTCCAGGGCGCGCCGGTTCAGCCAGCGCGCGCCCTCGTGGAATACGCGCGGGCCGACGTAGCGGCCGAAAGCATAATTGACCGCGTCGCCTGCGACCGCCGCGACGATGAGCAGTGCCATCAGCAGGTTGATGTCCATGCCCGCGGCGGCCCACAGCGTGCCAGCGACGAAAAGCAACGAGTCCCCGGGCAGGAACGGCGTGACGACCAGCCCCGTCTCGCAGAAAACGACGACGAAAAGCAGCGCGTAGATCCACGTGCCGTAGCGCGCGAGGAACGCTCCAAGGGGCTGGTCGAGATGAACGGCGAGATCCCACAGTAGGGCGATCCAGTCCCTCTGCGGATTGTACCGGTCGCGCGGCTATAATCCGGCGCAGGATGTCCGCAGTCCTCTCCAGTCCGAGCGTCGAGCGCGTTCGCGCGGCGCTTGCGGCGGCGGGTCTCGTTCCGCAAATCGTCGAGTTGCCCGGCGCCGCGCGCACCGCGAAGGCGGCGGCGAGTTTTCTCGGCTGCGAAATCGGCCAGATCGCAAACTCGCTCGTCTTTCGCGCCCAATCGAGCGCGACTCCGGTGCTCGTCATGTCTTCGGGCGCGAAGCGGGTCGACATCGACCGTCTCGGAGCGCTCGTCGGCGAACCCGTCGCCATGGCGGACGCGGAGTTCGTGCGCCGGCACACGGGGTTCGCGATCGGCGGCGTGGCCCCTGTCGCCCACGTCGGCCCGCGCCGCGCGCTCATCGAGCGCAGCCTCGCCGCCTACGGCGAGCTCTGGGCCGCGGCGGGCCACCCGAATACCGTGTTTCGCCTGCGCTACGACGAGCTGGTGCGCATCACCGGCGGCGCGCAAGTCGACGTCGCCGCGAGTTGAACGTGGCGGCGATCCGCGTCCTGCCGGAGCTGCTCGTGAGCCAGATCGCCGCCGGCGAGGTGGTCGAGCGGCCCGCATCGGTGCTGAAGGAGCTGCTCGAAAACAGCCTCGACTCGGGCGCGCGCACGATCGCCGTGACGCTGGACGAGGGCGGCGCGAAGCGCATCCAGGTGGACGATGACGGGGAGGGCATCGTGCGCGACGACCTGCCGCTCGCGCTCGCGCGCCACGCGACGAGCAAGATCCGCTCGCTGGAGGATCTCGAAGCCGTGGCGACGATGGGATTTCGCGGCGAGGCGCTCGCCTCGATCGCGTCCGTTGCGCGCGTCGCGATCGTCACTCGAACCGAAGATTCGCCGCACGGCCACGCGATCCGCGCCGAGGGCGCGCGCATCGGCGCAGTCGAGCCCGCCGCGCGCGCGCGGGGAACGACCGTCACCGTCTCGGACCTCTATTTCAACACGCCGGCGCGGCGCAAGTTCCTGCGCACGCAAGCGACCGAGTTCGGGCATTGCGAAGAGGCGCTGCGCCGGGTCGCGCTCGCGCAGCCCGCGATCTCGATCACGCTCAAGCACAACGGCCGCGTCAGCCTGCACCTCCCCTCTCAGCTCCCGGATGAGCGCGCGGCCGCGCTGCTCGGCGGAGAATTCTGCGCCGCGAGCCTGCCGGTCGAGGCGCAGGCGGGACACATGCGGTTGCGCGGCCTCGCGGGATCGCCGCAGACCGCGCGCAGCCGCGCGGACACGCAGTACTTCTTCGTCAATGGGCGATACGTGCGCGATCGGCTGCTCGCGCACGCGGCGCGCGAGGCGTACCGCGAGCTGCTGCACGGCGAGCGAGCACCGGCTTACGCCATCTATCTGGAGCTCGACCCGGGCGCAGTGGACGTGAACGTTCATCCGGCCAAGACCGAGGTGCGTTTTCGCGACGCGCGCGGGGTGCACCAGTTCGTCCTGCACGCGCTCAAGCGCGCACTCGCCGCGACCTCGGGCGAGTCGCCGGCAGCTTATG
The DNA here is from genome assembly GCA_041576355.1 of Burkholderiales bacterium. Taxonomy (GTDB): domain Bacteria; phylum Pseudomonadota; class Gammaproteobacteria; order Burkholderiales; family SG8-39; genus JAOUFA01. The sequence continues at coordinate 5,178 of JBFGLA010000018.1, read as the reverse complement.
CCGCAATCAAGTCCGCCGCGCCGTACGACCCGGGCGTGCAGAATGCGCTCGGCATCGAGCAGCCGCGAGCGGCGTACGCCGCGTTCGTTGCAGCTGCGTTCGCTCCGAGCGTCAAGACGGCCGCGGGCGAAGCGCCGCGCCCGAACGACATCGCGTCGCGCGAGCCGACGCCGCTCGGATGGGCGCTCGGGCAACTGCACGGAGTCTATATCCTCGCGCAGAATGCCGCCGGCCTCGTCCTCGTCGACATGCACGCCGCGCACGAGCGCATCGTGATGGAGAGGCTGAGGCGCAACCTGGAAGCGGGCAGCGTGCCGAGCCAGCAGCTGCTGGTGCCGGCCGCGTTTCGCGCCGATGCGCTCGATGTCGCGACGGCCGAGGAGAATGCGGCGGCGCTGGCGATACTCGGCCTCGAGCTCTCGCGGGCGGGGCCGGAAGAGTTGACGGTGCGCGCGGTTCCCGCGCTCCTTGCGGGCGGCGACGTCGCCGCCCTCGCGCGCGGCGTGCTCGCCGAGTTGCGCGAATACGGCGCCGCCGAGGCGCTCGCCGCGCGGCGTGACGAGCTGCTCGCGTCCATGGCGTGCCATGCGGCGGTGCGGGCCCATCGTACGCTCAGCGTCCCGGAGATGAACGCACTCCTGCGCGAGATGGAGGATACCGAGCGCTCCGGAAGCTGTAACCACGGCCGTCCGACCTGGTACCAGCTGACGCTCCCGGATCTGGACAAGCTTTTTCTGCGTGGCCGTTAGCAACACCGCCTACGCCCTGCTCGGTCCCACGGCGGGCGGCAAGTCGCGGCTTGCGATGCAGCTGGCCGAGATCCTGCCGGTGGAGATCATCTCGGTCGATTCGGCGCAGGTGTATCGCGGAATGGACATCGGCACCGCCAAGCCGACGCCCGAGGAACGCGCGCGGGTGGCGCATCACCTGCTCGACCTGCTCGAGCCGACCGAATCGTATTCCGCGGGCCGCTTTCGCAGCGACGCGATCCGCGCCGCGCGAGACATCCTGCGGCGCGGCCGCATCCCGCTGTTCGTGGGCGGTACGATGCTGTACTACCGCGCGCTTGCGGCGGGACTCGACGCGCTGCCCGCGGCCGACCCCGAAATCCGGGCACGGATCGATGCCGACGCGGCCCGGCGCGGCTGGCCCGCGCTGCACGCGGATCTCGCCGAGAAGGACCCGGCCACGGCGCGACGCCTGGCGCCGAACGACGCGCAGCGCATCCAGCGCGCGCTCGAAGTGCTGCAGATCACGGGCAAGCCGCTTTCGCGGCTGCAGACCGCGAGCGCGCCGCCGCGCGAGTTCGACTTGAGGGCCTTCGCCGTCGTTCCCGGCGAGCGCGCCGAGCTCCACCGGCGAATCGCCGAGCGCTTCGACGCGATGCTCGGAGCAGGCCTCATTGAAGAAGTCGAATCCCTGCGCCGGCGCCATCGGCTGAGCGCATCGCAACCCAGCATGCGCAGCGTCGGCTACAGACAGGTATGGGAATACCTGGAGGGTGCGTGCGACCGGGACGCGCTGCGCGAGAAGGGAATTGCCGCGACGCGCCAACTGGCGAAACGGCAACTCACCTGGCTGCGTGGAATGCGCGAAGTCGAGGTCCTTGCGCCGGAGGCCGCCTTGACCCAGCTCGCCGAGAAACTGTCGACCCGCTCATGATCATCGTGGTCATGGGAGTCTCGGGCGCCGGCAAGTCGACCCTCGGCGCGGCGCTCGCGCAGCGGCTGGGCTGGCGCTTTCTCGAGGGCGACGATTTCCATCCGCGCGCGAACATCGTCAAGATGGCGGCGGGGGAGCCGCTCACCGACGAGGACCGTGCGCCCTGGCTCGAGCGCCTGAACGGCGAATTGCGCGCGGTTGAGGCGCAGAAGGTCTCCGCGGTGCTCGCCTGCTCCGCGCTCAGGCAAGCCTATCGGGAGCGCCTCGCGGCGGGGATCGCGCGATGCACTTGGGTGCACCTGCGCGGCCCGATCGATCTCATCCGCCGCCGTCTGGAGGCTCGCCGTCATCGCTACATGCCGGCCTCGCTGCTCGAGAGCCAGTTTTCCGCGCTCGAGCCGCCCACCGATGCGATCACGATCGACGTCGGCCAGGATATCCCCGCGTGCGTCGACGCGATCCTCGCCCGGCTCCCCGCCTGACGGCCCCCGGGGTACTTGTGCGCGAAGATCGCACGGGCTCGATCATCCGGGCACAACGTGGCATACTTCTACCTAAATACGACGACACGAGGAGTGATCGATGGCCAAACGTCCCTACAGCCACGCCTTGCGCAAGGAAGTCCTAGCCGTACTCGCCGAGCGAATCGTAAAGATCGCACCGACGCAGACGCGCGCGGCGAAGCTGCTCGGAATCAGTCAACCCCGCGTGAGCGCGCTCCTGCGCGGCCGGGTAGACGATTTCAGTCTCGATATGTTGGTCAACCTGTCCGCGCGTGCGGGGTTGACGGTGCGGATCGCGGTCGCGCGACCCTACCGCGGACACTGAGCGCGACTGCGCGCGGACGCTCGACGCGCCCGCGCAGCGTCAGTCGCCGCGCGCCACCCCTTCGCGCCGTGGGTCGGCGCCGCCACGCCATCCGCCGGCGGGCAGCGGACCGCCACGATCTCCGGACCGCACGCGCTCGATGCCGTGCAGCCCGCTCGTGAGCGGCGCGAAACTGAGCACGTGGCCGCGTTCGGCCAGCGTCTCGGCGAGATCCTCGAGCGCCGAGCCGCGCTCGAGAAAAGTCGGCCCATTCGTGCTGCCGAAGTTGGGCAGCGCGATCGCCTCCTGAATGTCGGATCCCCAGTCGATCGTAGCGATCAGAGTCTTCGCGACGTAGTCCGCGATCGGCAATCCGCCGGGCGAGCCCAGCACCAGCTGCAGCGAACCGTCGCGTGCGAACACGAGGGTCGGGGCCATGCCGCTTCGCGGCCGCTTGCCCGCCGCCACCCGGTTCGCGGCGGGAAGTCCTTCGCGCCGCGGCACGAAAGCGAAATCGGTCAACTGATTGTTGAGCAGGAATCCGCGCACGAATATCCGGCTTCCGAACGCGTTTTCGATCGACGAGGTCATCGCCACCGCGTCGCCGCGCGAGTCGACAATCGAGACGTGGCTGGTACCCGAGCTGACGGTTTCGGCGGCGGGCGCCGCGTCCGGCGCTCCATCGGGGCGGCCGGGTCGCGCCGAGCCGATCGAGCGCGCGCCGACGAGGTCCGCGCGCGCGCGCAGGTAGCGGGATTCGAGCAGCCCTTGCACGGGAACCTCCGCGAACGCGGGGTCCGCCACGTAGCGTGCACGGTCGGCGTAGGCGAGCCGCGCCGCCTCGGCGAACAGGTGCACCGCCTCGGCCGAACCGGGCGGCGCGCGATCGAAAGCGAGGCGCTCCAGGATGCCGAGGATCTGCAGCACCGTAATCGCGCCGGCGCTCGGCGGTCCCATGCCGCATATTCGGCGCTCGCGATACGCGCCGCACACCGGCTCCCTTTCGAGCGCGCGATAGCTCGCGAGATCGTCCGCAGACAGGTCGCCGGGCTTCGGGTGCGCGCGGACCGCGCGGACGATCTCCTGCGCGATGGGTCCGGTATAGAAAGCGTCCGCGCCGCGCGAGGCGATCTCGCGCAGGGTCTGCGCGTATTCCCGGTTCGCAATGCGCGCATCGACCGGTTGTGGCTGTCCGTCGTCGCGGTAATAGAGACGCCGCGCGCCGGGGCTCGCGCGCAGGAAACGATCGCGCGCGAGCAACGCGTGCAGCCGCGGCGACATCGCGAACCCCTCCTCCGCGAGCCGGATCGCGGGCGCGAAAAGTTCGCGCCACTCCAGCCGGCCGTGCCGCCGGTGCGCGAGCTCGAGCATGCGCAACAGCCCCGGCACGCCGACGGCGAGGCCGCTCACGACCGCATCATAGAACTCACGAGGCGTGCCGTCGGAATCGAGGAAGCGCTCCGCGCGCGCTCGTGCCGGCGCCGTCTCGCGCCCGTCGTAACTGCGAACGCGCCGCTCTTGCTCTGACCAGTGGAGCAGGAACGCACCGCCGCCGATGCCCGATGATTGCGGCTCCACCAGGCCGAGCACGAGTTGCACGGCGATCGCCGCGTCGATCGCAGCGCCGCCGGCGCGCAGGATTTCCAGCCCGGCGTCGGCAGCGAGCGGATGCGCGGCAACCACCATTTGCCGCGACGCATACACCGGCTGCTTTTCCGCGCGTCCGGTCGCCGCCTCGGGCTCCAATCCCAGAGCGCTGTGCTGGCCGAGCACGAGCAGGTTCCCTGCGGCGAGCGCGGCGAGGAGTCGGAGAGTGCGGCTAGGAGATGCGGGCGAGGGGGGGCTCACCCCGCCGATTGTGCCCGAAACGGGGTTCGGTCAAGCCGCCTTCAGCAAGTATTGCGACATTGCGCCGGCGTCGAGCGGCTCGCTGAAGTAGAAACCCTGCGCTTCGCCGCAGCCGAGCGCCCGCACCGCAGCCAGCTGAGCGTTCGTTTCGACGCCCTCGGCCACGACCTCGAGCTTAAGGCTGTCGGCGATCCCCACCATCGCGCGCAGGATCGCGACATCGCCGCTGTCGGTGGCGGCGCCCTGCACGAACGAGCGGTCGATCTTGATCGCGGCGAGCGGCAGACGGCGCAGGGAACCGAGACACGAGTACCCGGTCCCGAAATCGTCCACCGCGAAACGCACTCCCAGCTGCGCGATTCGATCGAGCGTGTGCAGGATGGCATCGGTATGCTCGAGCAGGACGCTTTCGGTAATCTCCAGCTCAAGCGCCTCCGGCGCGATTCCGCAGCGCGCGACGACGTCGGCGACCAGGCTGTGGATGTCGCCGCTACGAAGCTGGCGCGCGGAGAGATTAACCGATACGCGCAGGTCCGGGTAGCGCCGGCGCCACTCGCCCAACTGCCGGCACGCCTCGCGCAGCACCCATTCTCCGATGCCGACGATCAGCCCCGTATCCTCGCTGAGCGGAATGAAGTCGCCCGGCAGCAGCGTCCCGCAGTGAGCACGATTCCAGCGCAACAGCGCTTCGATCCCGGCGACTTTGCCGCTGGCAAGGCTCACCCGGGGCTGATAGTACAGCTCGAACTCCCCGCTCGCGAGCGCCCGGCGCAAATCGGACTCGAGCCCGAGCCGGCGCGTGGCTTTCTCGTTTATGTCCGCGGTGAAGAACTGGAAACCGCCCCGGCCCAGCTCCTTGGC
>JBFGLA010000017.1:0-17367 GCA_041576355.1 Burkholderiales bacterium | reverse complement strand
TGCGCTCAAGTTCTTCGGGCAGTTCGATCTGTACCGTGGTCATGGCGGATACCCTTCGGTGAGGTCGCACCATAATAGCGGAGCGTGCCGGAACTGGGGAATCTACCCTGACACCCCCAAGTCGTATCAACGCTTCGATTCCGGGAATTCGTGTATGGGCTATCATGCCCAGTGCAGCGATTCCGGCGCCAGACCGGGAATGCTCGACAATCACATGGAGGGTGCAATGAACTTCATCCGGTTTTTCTTCGCCGCGATGCTCCTTGCGGCAGGGCTTCCCGCCCAGGCGCAGACCTACCAGCTCGTCGTCGCGGGCGCGAGCCCGAGCGGGCTGTGGTCGTTGCTCGGAGTCGGAATCGATCGCGCCGTGAAAGCAGCGCATCCGGGATCGGTGGTGACGTACCAGACCTCGGGCGGCGGGCTCGCCAATATCGGGCTGCTCGACGGCGACAAGGTGCAGCTGGGCCTCGCGCACGACGCCGAGCTGAAGATCGCGATCGAGGGCGCAAAGCCCTTCAGCAAGCCGATCACGAGCATGCGCGCGATCGCGTATCTGTACGACTGGGGGCCGATGCAGCTCATCATGGCGAAGTCTTTCGCCGACGCCCATGGCATCCGGACTTTCGAGGACATCGCGGCGAAGAAGCCTCCCCTGCGGGTGGCGGTCAACCGGCGCGGCAACATCGCCGAGGCGGTCGCCGAGCGCATGTTCGCCGCGATCGGCGTGACGCCGGACGGCATCAAGAATTGGGGCGGAACGGTCGTCTACGCCGCCTCGAACGAGCAGACCGACCTCTACAAGGATCGCCGCGTCGATCTCCTTTTCAACAGCCTGTTCGTGCGCGTCGGCTCGCTTCTCGAAGCGACGAACGCGATCGAGTCGGTCATGCTCCCGGTGTCGGATGCGACGATCAAGAAGGTCGCCGGCGAGATGGGGATCAAGAAGTTCGTCATTCCCGCGAAGTCGTACGATTTCCAGCCCGAGCCCATGCCGACCGCGACGCTGGGCGCGGGCCTGATCGCCACCGAGCGGCTCGACGACAAGACCGCCTACGACCTCGCCAAGGCCTTGCACCGGCACCTCGACCAGATGCAGGGCGTGCACGGATCGATGAAGGCGCTCACCCCCGAGCTCATGGTTTCGCTCGAGGTGGTTCCCTATCATCCCGGCGCGGTGCGCTACTACAAGGAAGCGGGGCTGATGAAGTAGGCGTCGTCCGCAAGCGTCCTGCGGGCGATGAGTCTCGCCGACCGGCTATTCGCCACCGGCGCTTCGCGCAAGCTCTCGGGCGCGTACGCGCGCTTCGCCAAGCCGCTCGGCGCGGCGATCACGCTCGGCATCGTCGCGACGACGACGATCTGGATCGTCGATCTGTTCGCGATGACCGTGGTCTTCCTCGGCGCGGTGCTGTGCCTGGTGTTCCTGTCGATCGGCTCGTCACCGAGCGCGAGCACCGATCGGATCCCGGCGATTGACGTTGCGCTGGCGGCGCTCTCGCTCGCGACCAGCGGGTACCTCTTTCTCGAGATCGAGCGCATCACGAGGCGGATCGCGCTCCTCGACCCGCTGACGCCGCTCGATCTCTTCTTCGGCAGCGCACTGCTCGCGCTCACGCTGGAAGCCACCCGGCGCACGGTCGGCCTAGCGCTGACGCTCATCGTGCTGGGGTTCCTCGCGTACAACCTGTGGGGACACGCGCTGCCCGGGGTGTTCGGCCACGGCTTGATCGACTACCGCCATTTCCTCGACATCCTGGTCTTCACGACCGACGGGATCTTCGGCGTGCCGGTGCGGGTCGCGCTCACTTACGTGTTCCTCTTCGGGCTCTTCGGCGCGTTCCTGCATCGCGCCGGGGGCGGCGAGTTCTTCTTCAACGCCGCCGCGGCTGTGAGCGGGAGGACGCCGGGCGGTCCGGCCAAGATCGCCGTGGTGTCTTCGGGGCTGTACGGGACGATCTCGGGCAGCCCCACGGCGGATGTCGTCACGACGGGCTCGGTCACGATCCCGATGATGAAGCGGCTCGGCTACTCGGGTGCGCTCGCGGGGGGCGTGGAGGTGGCGGCCTCGACCGGCGGGGCGATACTGCCTCCGGTCATGGGCTCGGCGGCATTCCTCATGGCCGAATTCACCGGCATCGCCTACCAGTCGATCGTCGTCGCGGCGATCGTTCCGGCGCTGCTCTACTACCTGAGCGTGTATTTCCAGGTGCACCTGCGTTCGCTCAAGATGGGGCTGCAGGGGGTCGACCCGGCGACGATTCCGCCCTTCGCGAGCACGCTGCGCAAGGGAGGCATCTTCGCGATCCCTTTCGTCGTCCTGGTCGGGGCGCTCGTCGCGGGCTACTCGCCGCAATACGTCGCGGCGTTCGCGACCGTGGCGATCATCGTGGCGGCGACGCTGCACCCCGCGACGCGCCTGGGGCTGCGCGATTTCTACGACGTCCTCGCCGATACCACCCTGCGCGTGGCGCCGGCGGTCGGCGCGTGCGCGGCGGCGGGACTGGTCGTCGGCGGGCTGACGATGACCGGCCTGGCGGCAAAGTTCACCGACATGATCTTCCTCCTCACCGGCAAGCACGCGCTGCTTTCGCTCGTCGTCGCCGCCGCGGTGGTGATCGTGCTGGGAATGGGAATGCCGGTCCCGAGCGTCTATATCCTCGCCGCGGTGCTCATCAGCCCGGCGCTCACGAAGATCGGCCTCTCGACCATGGCGGCGCACATGTTCCTGCTCTATTTCGCCTCGCTCTCGGCGATGACGCCGCCGGTCGCGGTGGCCGCGTTCGCGGCGGCGCCGATCGCCGAGGCGAACCCGCTGCGCATCGCGACGACCGCGGTCCGATTGTCGATCGTCGCGTTCCTGGTTCCGTTCGCGTTCGCCTACAGCGAGGAGGTCCTGCTGCGCGGGCCGCTGCTCGGGGTCGTCGCGCACATCGCCGCCGCGGCGCTTGCGGTCGTGTGCCTGGGCTTGGCGCTGGAGGGGTACTTGCGCCGGGCGCTGGGGATGCCGCTTCGGCTGGTGCTGGGTACCTGCGGTGTGGCGCTGTTCGCGTACGAATGGCGCGTCCAGACCGTGGCCGCGATCGTCGCGATCGCGTGCATCGCCGCGGGCGGGCTTGCGCCCGCGAGGCGGGGCGCGCAAGGCAGCTAGATTGCCCCCGGAATTCGGTCGAAGTCGGCTAATCGGATCCGCCGCCGATTGCTCCAACAGACATCCGGGGGCGCCAGCGCCGCTCGCCGCCGTAGAAGACGGGGATGTCCCGTCCCGGGAAAGTCCGCTGTACGGCACGAACGTGGATCGCTTCGATCTCCTCGTGATCGAGTTTGCGAGCGTCGAGTCACTTTGCGGGCATGCTTGACGGTGGCCCCCACGAAGGAATAAAAATACCGAGCCGATTTGCCCAACTTGGGAAGAGCAATATAGTGCAGGTTCATTGCGCCTACTTGAACTAGAAACGGGAGGTGAGGAGATCGCCGCCTGAATGAATCTATACGCCTCTTGACGGCGGTTCGCTGAAAAGAGGAACGCGGCTGGCGCGAATATCAATTGCCGCTCTAGCAATTATCGGACGCGCCGCAACTCGACCTGAGCCAATCGTATCTGCTTTTACCGACCTGCTTATCCACTATTGGGGGGCCATGTGGAAAAGACGACCGAGAGCGCTGCACCCAAAGAAGTCCGTTGGCTTTTTTCTGCGATTCCGCCGCACACATGCCTATATGTGGGTAGGCAGGTGTACTACAAGAATGATGTGTTCGAGATATGGGCAGTCGATGATGCGGCGCAGCCCATACAAGTGATCCTGCTCCGAGTTTCCGGCGAGCGGCCCTGCTTCGTCAGCGCAAACGTTTCCGATCTCGCCGTGACAGGTTGACCTGCGATGCAGCAACTACACAAGAAGATCACGGTACCGCAGGGGGTGGCGCTTGCGGTGGGAATGGTAATCGGTTCCGGTCTGCTGGGTTTACCGGGTATGGCTATCGAAGCGGCGGGAAATGAGGTCTCGCTGCTCGGCTGGATGGCGGTGATATTGCTGATGGTGCCTATGTTGCTCGTGTTCATGCGACTCGGGGTCAAGTATGCAACAGCAGCCGGGCTATCGAAGTACGCCGAAGTTGCAGTCGGCAAATGGGGTGAGTACGGAGTTACCGCCGTTTTATGCGGGACTTTCACGATTGGCATTCCCGCTCTGGCTTTGATTGGAGGAGCCTATGCCGCTAAGCTGCTCGAGCTTCAGGGCGGAATACACGTTTACTGGCTCGCAATCACGTTTCTTGTTGTCAGCACCATACTGAACGTTATCGGGGTCAGGATTGCGTCATTTGTAAACACGATCTCCCTTTATCTAATCGTTGGCTTGATCGCGCTTCTCGTTCTAACCGATGTCTCGCTCGTCGCGTCCGGCGTTGACGTCGCCACGCGATCCGTCGTCAATTTTCCGGCTTACGACGTCCGTCAGCTTTGGGCTGTCGTTGCCCTGTTATTTTGGGCGTTTCTTGGATGGGAGAACATGTCTTTCGGCCTCGAAGAGTTCAAGGAGCCGGAGAGAAACATTCCGCGTGTCTACTGGATCAGCTTCGTTATTGTGTCCCTGGTCTACATCGTCTTGGCGCTGCTGGCATCGGGCGCCACGGCCCGTGGCGTCGACGTACGTGGCGTCGCCGGCCTAAGTGGGATGATCGAACGTTCAGCGCTTAATACCCCGGTACTTATCGTCATGGTGACGGTAATTCTGGCGAACGCGAACTCCTGGGTGTTTGGTGCGAGTCGGTTGATCTACTCAGCGGGCGAACGGGGAATCCTGCCCGCTTATGTTGGCAAACTGAGCACAGATGGAACGCCGCGGGCGAGCTTGATCTCTCTGTGTGCCTTTTACGTGGTGTTTATCCTGATCGCGATGGTTCTACACACAAAAGTGTCCAGCATCGTGCTGATGGTAAGTCAAAATTTCTTGGTGCTGTATGCGATATCCGTTCTTGCGTTCTGGAAGGTATCCGAGAAGAAGAGCGGCAATCTTGTTCTTGTTGCGTTGGCAGCCGTGTCTTGTGCTTTTCTCTTGTCTGGATTCACGTGGTGGCTGCTCTACCCTGCAGGATTGCTCGCTCTAGGATACGTCATGTTCCTGCGCAAAACGCGTTCGATGGCGCATAAACCGCGCCCTGCTGATGTATAGGAAAGCAGCACATAGGTTTTGTTTCATTGCTTACTAAATAATGGCCAAGGGGCAGTTCATGGGGTAACTGTAATGACGAAAGGATAGCTCATGCAGCAAATAGATACGAGACGGCTTATCGAGCGTTTCTACGAAAGCTATCAAGACGACCTCCTGTACTCACTTCGGCGCGAAAGCTCGCTTCGCGAGTCCAGACCGAGCGACCTCGTGCCTAGTGAGCTGCAATCAGTGCGTGGGATGTTGGGCACGGGCGGTAAGGTAGGGTACATCATTGCAACGTGCTCCCCTGTCACACACGCACATATCGAATTGGCGAAACAAGCGATCGATTCTTTACGATTGGACCTCGTCTTCTTCGTCATTTGGCCATTTCATTTCATCCCGGGCTTTCACTCCAAGCCGCTCGACGGGTGGGCAAAGGAGCAACGCCACTTGGATTGGGAGCACCGGGTAGCGATACTGGAGCACGCATTGCAGGAAATGGCGGATACGCGCATTCGCGTACTTGGGATGTCTCGTCAGTGGTACATAGAGTCACAACGCAACTTTTCCGCGGACGACAGGAACAGCTATTTCTGGACGGGTACCTGGTATGTCGTGCGGAAATTGCAGTGGCATCTGCGTCAGGTAGTCAATGGCGATCTGGAGTTCTATTTCGTATGCGGTGCGGATCAGTTCAATCCGAACATCTACGCCTTTCTGTTCGACCAAGGAACGGAGAAAGTGTGGCTCGATTATTCGATAACACAACATCTCACGCTACACCACATCTACGCAGTGCCGAGAGACGGGAGCGGGGGCGATATTGAGCGGTTCAAGGTACCTCCAGGAATCAAGGCAAAGGTAATTATCGGCGCGCCGCTTCAATGCCACTCGCTATCCGCTACCCAGATTCGGCTCAACCAAATGCCTCCGGGCAAGGGCCTTGAGGATTTCTGCCCGCAAGGAGCAGCACGTTACATCAGGGAACAGCATTTCTGGGGCTACTAAGCGCGCTCGGTCGGACTTGCGGCAGTGGATCGTTGGTGGTGTAAATCACTCCGTGGTCTTCACGTGACGGGACACGAGCGTCGTCGACTTCACCGACACCCGGAATCCGGTCGAGGCTACTCGGATCCGCTGCCGATCGTTCCAACAGGAATCGGCGATGCCTGGTCGACGTACTGGTACAGCCGCACAGCTCGCTGAGCGAGCGCCAGCACTGTGCCGGTCGATTGAACCTCGCCGCTTTAGGGCGTGATGCGGGCGAAGACGATGTCCTGGCGGTTGTTGGTGTCCACCGCGAGGCCGCCCGGGATCACCTGCGGGAACGCGACCGGCAGGCCGAGCGGGTTGGTCACCGTGACCGCAGCCACGAAGTCGCGACCGGCCGTGTCCAGGCCGACGTAATCGCCGGGGAAATAGCCGCGCACCCCGGTGATGACGGACTGGCGCAGGTCGAACGATGCCGTCGTCACGCGCCGCTCGCCCTGGAAGTCGAGCGCGGGGTCGAAGAGCGCGAGATGAATATCCGTGCTCAGTACGGCATCGCCCGGGACGTCGTTGCGGAACTCGTAGAACATGACTCCCACGGTGCCGTCGCTGTTGACCGAGACGCTCGGCAGAAAGGCCTGTACGGTCGGGGCGGCCACTCGATTGACTTGAACCGGCGCCGACCAGGTGGCGCCGCCGCCGAGGTTCGGACAAATTCAAGGGAGCTGGGGCAGGCCGCTTGTGCGGTGCGGTGCGGCTAGATTGCCTCAGCCTGCATCGCGATCGCGCCGCACGGGCACTCGACGGCGCACAGGCCGCAGCCCTTGCAGTACTCGTAGTTGAACTCGAAGCGCTTCCCGGGACCGAGCTTGATGACGGCGTTGTCGGGGCACACGCCGTAGCAGTTGTCGCACTCGAAGCAGTTGCCGCAGGACAGGCACCGCCTCGCCTCGAAGAGGGCGTTCGACTCGTCCAGCCCGCCGAGCACCTCGCCGAAGGTCGACTGGCGGCGGATGATGTCGAGCACCGGCTGCACCGTCTTCGGTGCCTCGCTGTAGTACCAGGGGTTGAGCAGGTCGAAGCGCGCGATCTCGTGTTTCGGAGGCGGGGCGTAGGTCGAGCCGCGCAGCCAGGCATCGACGTTGCGCGCCGCCTTCTTGCCGTGCCCGATCGCGACGGTGACCGTGCGCTCGGAGGGCACCATGTCGCCACCGGCGAAGATGCCCGGGTGGCCGGTCATCATGTTGCCGTCCACCTTGACCGTTCCGCCCTCGGCGAGGATGCCGGGAACGCCGTCGAGGAGACCCAGGTCGACGTCCTGCCCGAGCGCCAGCACGAGCGTATCGGCCTCGATCGTCTCCAGCTCGCCGGTCGGCTGCGGGAAACCCTTCTCGTCGAGGACCATCTTCTCGACGGTGAAGGCGGTGTCCTGCACGTTCTTGATGGTGTTGAGCCACTTCACCATCACGCCCTCGTCGAGGGCTTCCTGCAGCTCCGATTCGTGCGCCGGCATCTGCTCGCGCGTGCGGCGATAGACGATCAGCGCTTCGGTGGCGCCCATGCGTTTTGCGGTGCGCGCGACATCGAGCGCGGTGTTGCCGCCGCCGTAGACGACCACGCGGCGTCCGAGCTTAGGGGGCTCGCCCGTTTCCATGCCGCGCAGCACGCTCACCGCGTCGAGGATGTGCGAAGCGTCGAGCGCGGGGATCGCCGTGCGCCGGCCGATATGCGCGCCGACGGCAAGGAACGCGGCGTCGTGGCCGCCCGCTTGCATCGCCTCGAGCACGTTCGTCACCTTCGAATTGAGCTCGAGCACGACGCCCATCTCGAGGATGCGCGCGACCTCGGCGTCCAGGATGTCGCGCGGGAGCCGGTACTTGGGGATGCCGAAGCGCATCATGCCGCCTGCCATCGGGCCGGCCTCTCGGATCGTGACGCGGTGGCCGAGGCGGGCGAGGTGATAGGCGGCGGAAAGCCCGGACGGGCCTGCTCCGACGACGAGGACGCTCCTGCCGGAGGGCGCCGCATCGGTCGCGAACTTCCATCCGTTGCGGATCGCGAGATCGCCCAGGAAGCGCTCGACCGCGTGGATGTTGACCGCCTCGTCCACGCTGCCGCGGTTGCACGCGCCTTCGCAAGGGTGGTAGCAGACCCGGCCCATCAGCGCGGGCATCGGGTTGTTGCGCACGAGCGAGCGCCAGGCTTTCTCGTAATCGCCGCTCTCGGCGTGGTAGAGCCAGTCCTGGATGTCCTCGCCCGCGGGGCAGGCGTGGTTGCACGGCGGCAGGCGGTCGACGTACACCGGCCGGCTGGTGCGCCAGGTGCCGGTGCGGTTGGCGAGACTCGATCCCGGATCGAGCGTGATGGCGAAGGGCTTTTCCATCGCTGTTCTCAGGCGAGACCGAACTGGGAGATGTTCCGGTCGGCGATCGCCTGGATCGCGGCGATCGTGCGCGGGTTGCCTTTCTCGCCGAACAGGTGCGCGTAGCGGCGCTGCAGCTCGAGATACTCGGTGACCGGGATGCGGCGCCGCAGCTTGTAGCGCGAGGTGATTTCGCCGTGCTCGGCCTCGAAAAGCGGATAGAGGCCCGATTCCACCGCCATCCGCGCCACCTTGATGGTATCGGCCGGATCGGAACCCCAGCCCAGGGGGCAAGGCACGTGGATGTGGATGTAGCGCGAACCGCCGATCGCCATCGCTCGCGTGACCTTGGCTTCGAGGTCGCGCAGATTGGCGACCGACGCGGTCGCGACGTAGGGGATGTGGTGCGCCATCGCGATCAGGGGCACGTTCTTGCCGGTGCCGAAGTCGTTGCCGGGGTGAGCGCCGAGCGCGGGCGTGGTCGCGGTGCGCGCGGCCGCCGGCGTGGCGGAGGAGCGTTGCACGCCGGTGTTCATATAGGCCTCGTTGTCGTAGCAGATGTAGAGCACGTCGTCGTTGCGCTCGAACATCCCGGACAAGCAGCCGAAGCCGATATCGGTCGTGCCGCCATCGCCCCCCTGCGCGATCACTTTTACGTCGTGCCGCCCCTTGACGCGCATCGCGGCTGCGGCTCCCGCCGCCACGGCCGCCGCGTTTCCGAACAGCGAATGCATCCACGGAATCTGCCAGGACGTTTCCGGATACGGCGTGGAGAAGACTTCGAGGCAGCCCGTGGCATTGACTGAGATTACCTGGCTGCTGCTCGCCTGCATCGCGGCGTCGATCGCGTAACGGGCGCCGAGCGCCTCGCCGCAGCCCTGGCAGGCGCGGTGGCCTGAGCCGAGCGAATTCGTGCGCCGCATGTTGGCCTGCACTGAGCGCTCGTTCTCGGCGAGCAGGCGATTGCCGACCGTGAACGTTCCGGTCTGGTAGAACTTGATGGTCTGCAAAGTCATCTGGATTGGGTCGCGTTATCCGATCTTGGCGGCGACGGTGCCGATTTCCTTGAGAATGTTCTCGGCGATCGGGCCGGAGCGCCGCGTCAGCTTGGCGCGCTCGATCTCGCGATTGACGATGTCCCAGTTGAGGTCGAGGAAGCTGAGCGGCTCGAGCTCGTCGCGCCCGGCGCGCTCGAACAAGGCGCGCAGCGAGCGGCGGCCGACCGCGCGGCCCCCGAGCCCGGCGATCACCGTGTGGTTCTTCGCTTGCAGGCCGTATAGCGTCCGCCTGATGCCATCGGCGACGATGCCGCCGATTCCGACCGCCAGGCATTTCTCGAGGACGACGACGCGCTTGCAGCGCTCGAGCGCGGCGCGCACTTCCTGGATCGGGAACGGGCGGAACGAGCACAGGCCGAGCGATCCGATTCGGTGTCCGGCCGCGCGCATCTCGTCGACGACGTGCTTCACGGTGCCGTTGATCGAGCCGAGCGCGACGACGACGGTGTCGGCGTCCTCGATCAGGTACGGATGCACCAGCCCGCCCGAGTCGCGCCCGAACTGCGCCTTGAATTCCGCTGCGAGCTCGGGAATACGCTCGAGCGCCTGGAGCTGCTTGTGGTGCTGCAGGTACTTGACCTCGAAGAACGCCTCGGGCCCGACCATGGCGCCGATCGAAACCGGCTCGGAAGGATCCAACGCCTGTCTCGGTTCGAAAGGCGGAAGGTAGGCGTCGACCTGAGCCTGGGTCGGGATGTCGACGCGCTCGTAGGCGTGCGTGAGGATGAAGCCGTCGACACAAACCATCACCGGACAGGAAAGCTCTTCCGCGAGCCGGAACGCCTGGATATGCAGATCCGCAGCTTCCTGGTTGTTTTCGGCGTAGAGCTGGATCCAGCCGGCATCCCGCAGCGCCATGCTGTCCGAGTGGTCGTTCCAGATATTGATCGGGGCGCCGATCGCCCGGTTGCCGATGGTCATCACGATCGGCAGACCCAGCCCGGCGGCGTTATAGACCGCTTCGGCCATGTACAGGATTCCCTGGCTCGCGGTCGCGGTGTAGCTGCGCGCCCCGGCTGCCGAGGCGCCGATCGCGACCGAAAGGGCCGCGAATTCGCTTTCGACGTTGATGAACTCGCACCCGGCAAGCTCGCCGCTCTTCACCATCTCTCCGAGCCCTTCGACGATGTGCGTCTGCGGGGTGATCGGGTAGGCGCAGATCACTTCCGGCCGGCACAGCGCGACCGCTTCGGCTATTGCGTGGGATCCCTCTATCTGCCTAAGCATGGCTCAAGCACTCCGCGCGTTGCCGGCTCACCAACTCGTGGACTTCCCGCGCGGCGGCGGCATTCGCCTCGCCCACTCGGCCCGGAAACTTCTCCCGGATCGCCGCTGCAACCGAATCGAGCTTGACCTGTCCGCAGAGCGCGGCGAATCCGCCCAGCATGGCTGCGTTCGGCACCGGCCGCCCGACATGCTTCAGCGCCAGCTCGGTCGCAGGAACCGTGCGCAGATGATCGCGAGGAAAGCTCTTGACGAATTCGGCGATTCCCAGATCGGCGAAATCGCGGCTCGAATTGATCAGGATGAAACCCGACGGATCGAGCCCGCTGAAGAGATCCACCTGGTGCAGCAGGGTCGGATCCTGGATGATCAGCGCATGGGGATGAGTGACCGGGTCGCGCAGGCGGATTTCGCGATCGTCGATGCGGCAAAAAGCCATGACGGGTGCTCCCATGCGCTCGGATCCGAAGCTGGGGAACGCCTGCGCGTACCGGCCTTCGAGAAAGGCGGCGACCGAGAGCATCTCGGCGGCTGACACGACACCTTGGCCGCCTCGGCCGTGGATACGGACCTGAAACACTGTGCTCCTCTTCCGGCGCAAGCCGATCCGATTCGGATGCTGCTGATTCTGGAATGCTCCGGTGCCTGGCGTTTGATCGAGATCAAGCGTCGATTCGAGCAGCGGCTGGAGCGGGTCAGCGCACGATCGGGCTAGAATCGCTGCTCCAGGCGGGGAGGTCCCATGCAGAAATTCAAGGCATACAAGCTCACCGAGGTCGACAAGAAGATCCAGGCTGCGTTCGTGGACTGCACGCTCGATGACCTCGATCCGGGCGAGGTCGTGGTGCGGGTGGCGTATTCGGACGTCAACTACAAGGACGCGCTCGCAGCGACCGGAAAGGGCCGCATCCTGCTGCGCTCATCGTGCATCGGCGGGATCGATTTTTCCGGCACCGTCGTGTCGTCTTCCGATGCCCGCTTCGCGAAAGGCGACGCCGTGCTCGCGACCGGATACGACCTGGGCGTGAAGCATCACGGCGGTTACGCGGAGTACGCGCGCGTGCCGGCGGACTGGCTGGTCAAGACGCCCAAGGGCATGACGCTGTGGGAGGCGATGGCGTTCGGCACGGCGGGTTTCACGGCCGGCCTCGCCATCGTGAGAATGGAAGCGAACGGGCTGAAGCCGGAGAACGGACCGGTCATCGTCGACGGCGCCACCGGCGGGGTCGGCTCGATCGCGATCGACGCGCTCGCCCGCCTCGGCTACCAGGTCGTTGCGCTCACCGGCAAGGCGGACGAGGCGGAGTACCTGAAGCGCATCGGCGCGAAAGAGGTGATGCTGCGCACCGACCTCGACCTCTCCAAGGCCCGGCCGCTCGACAAGGCGACCTGGGCCGGAGCGATCGACAACCTCGGCGGCGAGACCCTCGCGTGGATGGCGAGCACCATGAAAGTCGGCGGCACCATCGCCTCGATCGGGCTCGCGGCGGGAACCAGCCTGAATACCACCGTGATGCCGTTCATTCTGCGCGGCGTCAGCCTGCTCGGGGTCGACTCGGTCAATTGCCCGATGCAGGTGAGAGAGCGGGTCTGGCAACGCCTGGCGAGCGACATGCGGCCGGCGCAATTGAAGGAAACGGTGCACACGATCCCGTTCGCCGAGCTGCCTACGGTGTTCGAGCGCTTCATCGCTGCGCAGATGAGGGGGCGGATCGTTGTTGATTTGAATGCTTAGGCCCGACTCCTGAAGAGATGGTGAGGAATTTTGATTTTTTCAGGTCTCCGGAATTTGATTGGGTTGCGCTCGCAACCCATTCAAATTCCGGAGATGGATGAAACCCAAAAATGAGCCCGGCGCAGTAAGTGAACAGGCCAAGAATCGGCGTAAGGAGGAGACCGCAATGACCGGCTACAAGGACTACCACCGCCGCTCGATCGAGGACCGGGAAGGGTTCTGGGCCGAGCACGCCAAGCTCGTGCACTGGCAGAAGCCGTACTCCAAGGTGCTCGAGTATTCGCGGCCGCCGTTCGCAAAATGGTTCGTCGGCGGCGAGACCAATCTCTGCCACAACGCGATCGACCGCCACCTCGCGGCGCGCGGCGGGCAGAAGGCGCTCGTCTACATCTCGACCGAGGTCAACGAGGAAAAGTCGTTCACCTACCGCGAGCTGCACGCGGAGGTGCAGCGCGCCGCGGCGATGATGCAGGCGCTCGGGGTGAAGCGGGGCGACCGCGTGATCATCTACATGCCGATGATTCCGGAGGCCTGTTTCGCCATCCTCGCGTGCGCGCGGATCGGCGCGATCCACTCGGTCGTCTTCGGCGGATTCGCCGCGGCGAGCCTGGCGGCGCGTATCGACGACGCGCGCCCCACGCTCATGGTCACGGCCGATGGCGGCAGCCGCATGGGAAAGAGCGTGCTCTACAAGTCGCTGGTGGACGAGTCGATCAAGCTCGCCAAGCACCCGCCGCAGAAGGTCCTGATCTACCGCCGCGGGCTCGATCCGAAGATGCCGACGGTGACCGGCCGCGACGTGGACTGGAAGGAGCTGGCGGCGAAACACACCGGCGCGAGTGTTCCCTGCGCGTGGCTCGAATCGAACGAGCCCTCGTACATCCTCTACACCTCGGGTACGACCGGAAAGCCGAAGGGCGTGCAGCGCGACGTCGGCGGCTACGCGGTGGCGCTCGCCTCTTCGATGAAGTACATCTATTGCGGCAACGCCGGCGAGACGATGTTCACGACCTCCGACATCGGCTGGGTGGTCGGGCATTCGTACATCATCTATGCGCCGTTGATCGCCGGGATGACGACGATCATGTACGAGGGCGTGCCGATCCGGCCCGACGCCGGAATCTGGTGGAAGATCGTTCAGGACCACAAGGCGTCGGTGATGTTCTCCGCCCCGACCGCGATCCGAGTGCTGAAGAAGCAGGACCCCGCTTACCTGACGAAGTACGACATCTCGTCTTTGCGGCACCTCTTCCTCGCGGGCGAGCCGCTGGATGAGCCGACGCACGCCTGGATCGCCGAGGCGCTGAAGAAGCCGGTCATCGACCACTACTGGCAGACCGAAACCGGGTGGCCGATCCTCTCCGCGGTTCCCGGCGTGGAAAAGACTCCGATCAAGCACGGCAGCCCGTCCTTCCCGGTCTACGGATACGACCTGCGCTTGCTGCGCGAAGCGGACGCCTCGGATGCGGCGGACAACGAGAAGGCGGTGGTGGCGATCGTGCCGCCGCTGCCGCCGGGGTGTCTCTCGACCGTCTGGGGCGACGACGAGCGCTTCGTGAAGACCTATTTCTCGACCTTCTCGAAGAAGCAGGTCTACTCCACCTTTGACTGGGGGATCCGCGACAAGGACGGCTACTACTTCATTCTCGGCCGCACGGACGACGTGATCAACGTCGCCGGCCACCGTCTCGGCACGCGCGAGATCGAGGAGGCGGTCAACATGCATCCGAACATCGCCGAGTGCGCGGTGGTCGGGGTGGAGGACTCGATCAAGGGCCAGATGCCGCTCGCTTTTGCGGTCGCGAAGGACACCTCAAAGCTCGCGACCCCCGAGGGGCGAAAAGCGTTCGAGAAGGCCGTCATGGAGACGGTGGACAAGCAGCTCGGCGCGATCGGGCGTCCGCGGGCGGTGCACTTCGTGACCTTGCTGCCCAAGACGCGCTCGGGCAAGACGCTGCGGCGATCGATCCAGGCGCTCGCCGAGGGACGGGATCCGGGCGACCTCACGACGATCGAGGATCCCGCCGCTTTGCAGCAAATCAAGGATGCCCTCAAGGAGACACGTACATGAAGACCCGTCCCGTTCTGTCGCTGGCCGACGTGAAGAAGATCGCCGCCGCGGCGGAAGCCGAAGCGATCCGACACTCCTGGAACGTGGCGATCGCGATCCTGGACGACGGCGGGCACCTGCTGGGGTTCGAGCGCATGGATGGCGCGACGCCCGCGAACGCAGTCATCGCGATCGAAAAGGGGCGCACCGCGGCGATGTCGCGCCGCTCCAGCGGCGTTTGGGAGGAGCGCATCAAGGGCGGCCGGACTTCGATGCTCAAGATGCCGGGTATCCTGCCGGTCCAAGGTGGCTTGCCGATCATGGTCGAGGGAACCTGCGTTGGCGGGGTCGGTGTGTCCGGAATGCAATCGCACGAGGACGAGCAGATCGCGCAGGCGGGAATCGATGCTGTGCTCAAGAGCCGCTGAAGTGGGAACGCCGAAAGAGAACGGGGCCACGAGGCATTACCATCTTGGGCCGACATGGCGCGAGACGAGGCCAACCGTGAAAAGGAAACAGCTCGCTAACTTTGCGATCGCTTGTCTCTTCATTTCCCGAACCGTGAGCGCGGATTCGGGGTGGACCGACTATGGCACCGTTGCCGAGATCCAGCCGAGCGGCGCTCATTACTATTCGGTTCGCTTGGCGGTCAAGAACAATATGAGCGGCTGCAAGGACAAGGAATGGTTCTTCCAGGATTATGGCGGTCCCGGCGCCAGGGAAATGTACTCGACGCTGCTCGAAGCCTTGAAATCCGGCCTCCGGGTCCGAGTGTACGTCACCGGACGATGCAATTTGGACGGTTACTCGGAGATATCTTCGCTGAGTGCGACTCGGTGATTGCGCCCGGTGAACCTTTCCACGGCCCGAAGGAGGAGCGCATGGCAAATCTCGATCAATTCCTGAAGAACAACGAGCAGTACGCGAAGAAGCAGACCGTTCATAACCCCGCCTTCCCGGGGCCGAAGCCGATCCAGCCGGCGAAGCGGGTCGCGGTGGTAGCGTGCATGGATGCGCGCCTCGACGTCGAGGACCTGCTCGGCCTGCAGACGGGCGATGCGCACATCATCCGCAACGCAGGGGGCATCGTGACGGAGGACGCGATCCGCTGCCTCATCATCTCGCACCATCTGCTGAACACCAACGAGTTCATCCTGATCCATCACACCCGGTGCGGAATGCTGGCGTTCACCGACGACCTGCTCAAGGCGGGTCTCGAAGGCGACGCGGCGGCGAGCCAGCTACTCGGCAAGGCGACCGGGAGAACCTTCGCGAGCCCGAAGAAGTATTCCGCCACACCCGCGGCGTTCCTCGCCTTTCGCGGCCAGATCGAGCCGCTCGATGCGCCGCGCGACAACAAGAACATGGAGCGGCTTTCTTGGGACGTGCGGCGCTCGATGTCGGCGGTGCTGAACCATCCGTGGATCCCGACCAGCGGCCCGGATGCCGTCACCGTGCGCGGCTTCGTCTACGACGTCGACACCGGGCGGCTCGAAGAGGTGAGCTATCCGGGACCGATGGGCTCGATCGGCTGAGGGCTGCGAGCTCAGTGTCGCACGTTTCTCGTGCTGGGGTGGTGCTGCACCGCTGATGGTGTCCATTGACGAAAGTCAACGCGTCGCCACGGCGACGTGGTAACTATAACTTGTCCGTGTACCTCGCTTCAGCGACGGCAGTTCTCCCAGGACTCCATCGCATGGGTGCGAGTCGCGGCAAGTCGGCGCGCCCGTTGGCCTATCGAACAACTAACAGTGAAGGATAACTATGAAAGACATGGAGAGCTTGTTTGGCAAGGCGATCGGTGAAATCGAACGCATGCTGAATACCAAGACCGTCGTCGGCGAACCGATCACGGTGGAAGGCAACACGCTGATCCCGTTGGTTAGCGTGGGGTTCGGCTTCGGCGTCGGCGCCGGCGAAGGCACGGACCCGAAGAAGGGTGCCGGCAGCGGTGGCGGTACGGGCGCCGGCGGCGGCGTGAAGCCGGTTGCGCTCGTCGTCATAAACAAGGACGGCGTACGGGTTGAGACGGTAAAAGGCGGTGCCGCTTCGTTGGTGGAGAAAATCGCGGACGTCGCCGGCAAGTACGCATCGGCCAAACCGGCAGCCGGCTAAGCAACCACAGCGGTGGACGCGGCGCTGGTCGTCTTCGCGGTCTTGACGGGGCTGGTACTTCTGCTTATCGCGCCCGTAGACGTGGCGTTTCGGCTCCAAGGCGTCGAGGCGTTCAGTGGCCAGATCTCGATCGGCTGGCTTTTCGGGCTGGCGCGGTTTCGGATTCAGGTTCCGAGCGCCCGCAAGCTGCCTCGACCGGAAACGGCACTGGAAGCCGCCAAGGCACGAGGGAAATCCGAGAAGCGAACCCGTCGCGCCAATGTTCTCGCCGTATTGCGGCAGGCGGCGTTTCGCCGGCGGGTCTACCGCCTGGTCAAAGATCTTCTCGGCGGCGTGCGCCTGCGCCAGCTTCGCCTGCGAATGCGGTTGGGCCTGGGCGATCCGGCGGACACCGGTCGCCTATGGGCATTCGTGGGGCCGATGAACGCCGTAGCAGGAAGCCTGCGCAACGCGGAAGTGCACATCGAGCCGGAGTTCGTGGATCCGGTGCTTGAGTTTCAGACCGACGGCAGGTTGCGGCTGATCCCGCTGCAGTTCTTGGTCCTGGCCATCGGCTTCGCACTTTCGCCCGCGTCCATCCGGGCGTGGCGCACGCTTAAGGGCACCCATGCTTGAGCGCGCGCGCGACACCGAGGCGGTGCGTGCCGGTACGCCGATCACCGTAGGACCCATCACCCTGC
>JBFGLA010000016.1:0-17680 GCA_041576355.1 Burkholderiales bacterium | reverse complement strand
GATCCTCGCCAACACGACCTGGGGCGCATTGCTCGCGGAGCGCGACATCGCCGCGATCTATCGCGTGCAGTCCACAGGCAAGGTCAGGATGAGCGTGCACCCCGAGGCGCACGAGGGGCTCGGCGTGTCGTGCTACGCCTGGATGACCTCGCCGCTGCGGCGTTACGTCGATCTCGTCAACCAATGGCAGCTCGCCGCGGCGCTCGCCGGCCGGCGCGCGCCGTACACGCGCAACTCGGAAGCGCTGCTCAGCGCCCTGCGCGCCTTCGAGGTCACATACGCGCGTTACGATGAGCACCAGCGGGCGATGGAGACCTATTGGTGCTTGCGCTGGCTGGGGCAGGAGAGCGTGCGCGTCGCCGACGCCGTCGTGGTGCGTGAGAATCTGGTGCGCTTCCAAGATCTACCGCTCGTCGTGCGTGTGCCCTCGCTGCCCGAGATCGAGCCCGATGCTCGCGTCCGCCTCGAAGTGGGCGAGATCGATCTGATCGAGCGCACGGTGCAGTGCACGTACCGGGAAAAACTTGGCAACCTCGCGCCCCCAGGCGGTGCGATTACCGCCTAAAATACGCGCGTTCCACCACTCGAGGTGCATTTGCAGGGTGCCATAGCGATACGCGGGCGGCGCCCGGCCGCCCTCCAGGCGAGGTTCGATCCTCGGTCGCGTGTGCTCTACGCGTCGATCGCGGTATCGTTTCTTCTCCATGCCGTGCTGCTGTCGATCCATTTCAAGTTTCCCGACTCGCTGCGCTGGCGTTCCGCCAACGCCACCTTGGAGGTCGTCCTCGTCAACGCGAGGACGCAGGACAGGCCGGTCAAGCCGGATGTGCTCGCTCAGGTAAATCTGGATCGCGGCGGCGACACGGATGAACCCCGACGCGCGAAGACACCCCTGCCGGTGACCGAGCCGCAGGTCACAGGACAGCATCTTGCCGAGGCGCGGCGGCGGGCGCGTCGCCTCGAGTCGGAGCAGCAGCGCTTGCTTGCGCAAGTGCGCGAATCGCGCCGCAACGCCGGACAGGAAAGCGAGAAGCCGGCGCCGACGCCAGAGCCCGCCAAGGAACTTTCGGGACGCGACCTTGCCGACCTGTCGCTCGCCGCGATGCGGCTGCAGGCGCAGATCGATCGGCAGATCGAGGAATACCAGAGTCGCCCGCGCAAGAAATTCATCGGCGCGCGCGCCGCGGAGTACCGATTCGCGCAGTACGAGGAGGACTGGCGCCTCAAGATCGAGCGCATCGGAACGGTGAACTACCCGGCGGAGGCGCGCGGCAAGCTCTACGGGAATCTGCGCCTTACGGTGACGATACGCCCCGACGGATCGGTCGAGTCGGTCGAACTCGACCGATCCTCCGGATTCAGGCCGCTCGATGCCGCCGCGTTCAAGATCGTGCGCATGGCCTCGCCGTTTGCGCCGTTCCCGGCCAGCATTCGCAAGGACACCGACCTCCTGGTGATCACGCGCACCTGGTTCTTCGGTCGCGGCGACAAGATCTGGACGGAGTAGCAATGGTTGAGCGAGCCGCCGAATCTTTCTTCGCCGCGCTGCACCCGGCTTGACGGTTGCGTACGATGCACGGTCGGGTGCCTCTGGCGTGGAAAATCCTCGGGATCGTAGGCGCGCTCGCCGCGCTCGCGATCGTGCTGCTGCAGGGCTGGTACCTGTCGCAGGTTCTCTGGTGGAGGACCCACAATCCGGAATCCACCGCCTTCATGACGCTCAGGCTGGAGCAGCTGCGAAAGAAGAATCCACAGGCGCGCCTCAAGCATCAGTGGATACCCTACGCGCGCGTCTCGGTGCAGCTCAAGCGCGCCGTGGTTGCCGCGGAGGACGCTAAGTTCGTCGACCATGAAGGTTTCGACTGGGAAGCAATCGAGAAGGCGATGCAGAAGAACGAACGGCGGGGCAGGGTCGTCGCCGGCGCATCGACTATCAGCCAGCAGCTCGCCAAGAACCTGTTTCTCTCGGGCCGGCGTTCATGGCTGCGCAAGGCCCAGGAGGCGGTGATCACGTCGATGATCGAATCCGCCATGAGCAAGCGCCGGATCCTCGAGCTCTATCTCAACGTCGCCGAGTGGGGCGAGGGGGTCTTCGGCGCCGAGGCGGCAGCAAGGCACCACTTCGGGGTGGCGGCGGCGGCGCTCGGCGCCGAGCAGGCCGCCTGGCTCGCGAGCATATTGCCCAGCCCGCGGCGCTACGAGCGGGGCCGGACCACGCCGCATATCTCGGATCGAATGGCCACGATCCTCGCGCGCATGCCGTTCGCCCAAATCCCCTGACCACGTCGCCCCGGCCGATCAGACCTTCACGGCCATGCCCGAACTGCCCAATCGGCTCGAAGTCGAGGATCTGAAGCGCAACCTGCATGACGTGCAGGAACTGCTGCACCGTCAGCGGCTGGTGGAGAACCTGGTCGGCCGCCAGGAAATGCCCAGGCACGCGCTCGTCGAGCAGCTCGTGCACAAGCAGCATATCGCCGAGCTGCGCGCGAAGCTCGACAAACTGCACCCGGCTGATGTCGCGTACATCCTCGAGGTGCTGCCGCACGAGGAGCGGCTCGCCGTCTGGGATCTGGTCAAGGCCGACCGCGACGGCGAGATCCTGCTCGAGGTCTCGGACGCGGTGCGCGAGTCGCTCATCGCGAGCATGGATCCCGACGAGCTGGTCGCGGCCGCCGGCACGCTCGAGGCCAACGAGCTGGCGGATCTCGCGCCCGACCTGCCCGCCGAGATCGTCCACGAAGTCGTGCAGGCGCGGCCGCTCGAGGAACGCGAGCGGCTGCGCGCCGCGCTCTCCTATCCCGAGGGCACCGTCGGTGCCTTGGTCGATTTCGGGCACGTGACGGTGCGCGAAGACGTGACGCTGGAAGCCGTCACGCGCTACCTGCGGCGGCTGGACGAGCTGCCCGATCACACCGACCAGCTCTTCGTCGTCGACCGCAACCGCAAGTTAAAGGGCACCCTGCCGCTCGCGCGCCTCATCGTGACCGACCTCGATATCGAGGTGTCGCAGGCGATGGTTCCCGAGCGCTTCAAACTGTACCCGGAGGACCGGGCGGAGGATGCCGCGCACGCGTTCGAGCGTTACGACCTCGTGACGGCCCCGGTGGTCGACACCGAGGAGCGGCTGCTCGGCCGGGTCACGGTCGACGCGGTGCTCGACTACATCCGCGAGAAGAGCGCCGAGTCGCAGCTGGCCGAGGCGGGCTTGCGCCAGGCGGAGGACGTATTCGCGCCGGTGCTCGACAGCTTCAAGAACCGCTGGGCCTGGCTCGCCGTGAACTTAGTGACGGCGATCATCGCCTCGCGCGTGATCGGCCTCTTCGAGGGCTCGATCGAGCGGCTGGTGGCGCTCGCGGCGCTCATGCCTATCGTCGCGGGAATCGGCGGCAACTCGGGCAACCAGACCGTCACCATGATCGTGCGCGCGCTGGCCCTCGAGCAGATCCATCCGCCCTACTGGCGCAAGCTCCTCGCCAAGGAGCTCGGCGTGGCGCTCCTGAACGGCGTGATCTGGGGCGGGTTGCTCGGCCTGATCGCCTACGCGATCTACGACAGCGTCGCGCTCGGCGGGGTCATGGCGCTCGCGATGCTGCTCACGCTGGTGCTTGCCGCGCTGATGGGCGTGGCCATACCCTATTTGCGCGCGCGCTTCGGACGCGATCCGGCGATCGGATCGTCCGTTCTCATCACCGCCTGCACCGACTCGGGGGGCTTTTTCATCTTCCTCGGGCTGGCGACGCTGTTCCTGGTGCGCTGACGTTCAGCGCACGTTCGCGAAAGCCTCGCGCGCGGCGGCGAGGGTCGCGTCGATGTCGGCATCGGTATGCGCGGCCGAGACGAAACCAGCCTCGTATGCCGAAGGCGCGAGATAGACGCCGCGCTCGAGCATCGCGTGATAGAAGAGGTTGAACCGATCGCGGTCACATCGCATCACTTCGGCAAAGCTCGCGGGAGGCTGCGCGCTGACGTAGAGGCCGAACATGCTGCCGATCGATTGCGCCGAGAAGGTCACGCCGGCGCGCTGCGCCTCGGCAGCGAGGCCCTCGACAAGCCGCTTGGCGATCGCCTCGACGCGCGCCTGGAAACCCGGCGCCTCGACGAGCTTGAGCGTCGCGAGCCCGGCTGCGACCGCGACCGGATTGCCCGAGAGCGTGCCCGCCTGGTACACCGGGCCGAGCGGCGCAAGCTTCTCCATGATGTCGCGCCCTCCGCCGACCGCGCCGACTGGAAGCCCGCCTCCGATCACCTTGCCGAGCGTCGTCAGGTCGGGGCGTATCCCATAGCGCTGCTGCGCGCCGCCCGTAGCCACGCGATACCCCGTCATCACCTCGTCGAAGATCAGGACGGCGCCGTGCTGCGTGCACGCCTCGCGCAGCGCTTCGAGAAAACCCGGCGCCGGGAGGACCAGATTCATGTTGCCTGCGACCGGCTCGACGATCACCCCGGCGATCTGCGGCCCGCGCGCAGCGAAAAGCTCCCGCACCTGCCGTGTATCGTTGTAGTCGAGCACGATCGTGTGCGCCGCGGTCTCGGGGGGCACGCCCGCCGAGCTCGGGTTACCGAAGGTGAGCGCGCCCGACCCCGCTTTGACGAGGAGCGAGTCGGCGTGGCCGTGGTAGCAGCCTTCGAACTTAACGATCGCGCTGCGTCCGGTGTGGCCGCGCGCAAGCCGGATCGCGGTCATCGTCGCCTCGGTTCCCGAGGACACGAGGCGCACGAGCTCAACCGAGGGCATGCTGCGGCAAATCGCTTCCGCGAGCTCGATTTCGCCTTCGGTCGGGGCGCCGAACGAAAGGGCGCGCGAAGCGGCGCTTTGCACCGCGTCGACCACGGCCGGGTGCGTGTGGCCCGCGACCATCGGGCCCCAGGAGCCGACGTAGTCGACGTAGCGCTTGCCGTCGGCATCCCAAAGGTATGCGCCCGAGGCGCGCTCGAAGAACCGGGGCGTGCCGCCGACGGCGCGGAAGGCGCGCACCGGGGAGTTGACGCCCGCGGGTATGGAGCGCTGGGCGCGGGCGTAAAGCGTCTCGTTGCGTGAGCTCATGGGATTCTGGCCTTTTCCTCTGTGAACAGGCGTGCATACGCGCGCGCTTGGGCGGCGATATCCGGTGAATCGAACAGGTCCGAGATCACGGCGACACAGTCCGCGCCCGCCCGTATCACTTCGGGCGCGTTGCGTAACGTGATTCCGCCGATCGCGATCAAGGGCACGCCGAGGGCTCGCGCGTCGCGAAAGAGCGCGATCGGCGCACGCACCGCGGCGGGCTTCGTCGGCGAAGGAAACACGCTGCCGAAGGCGACGTGGTCCGCCCCCGCCGCGACGGCGATGCGCGCTCGCTCGAGGCTGTCGTAACACGAGGCGCCGAGGAGCTTGGCGCCCAGTTCCCGTCTTGCGGCGCGCAGATCGCCGTCGTCGCGGCCCAGGTGCAGGCCGTCGGCGCCCACGGCGAGCGCGAGCGCCATGTCGTCGTTGACGATGAACGGGACCCGGTGTTCGCGGCACAGCGCGGCGAGCGAGCGTGCCTCGGACTCGCGGCGCGCCGGGCTCGCGCGTTTGTTGCGGTATTGCAGCGCTGCGAGCGCCGCCGGTCGCGCCGCTTCGAGCGCCTGCCGGATGCGCTCGAGAAGCGCGACGCTGTCATCGGCATCCGGCGTGATCGCGTAGAGACCGCGCAATCTCATGGCTGCGTCATCGGCTGCGCCCGATCGTGTGCTCGAAGGCCTCGCGGGCAAAGTAGAGGCGATCGGGCAGGTGCTGACCGGCGCCGGGACGAAAGCCGTGCGCGAGCGTCTGCCAGGTATAGGCCTGCGCCATGCCGACCGCTTCGGACATGGAGGAGCCTTTGGCGAGCCCCGCCGCGATCGCGGAAGCGAGCGTACAGCCCGAGCCGTGATAGGTCTGCGGGAGTCGCTGCCAGCGATCGGCGCGCACGATCCCGCCGCGGTCGTACAGCGTGTTTGTGACTTCGGCGCCGGGCTCATGCGTGCCTGTTACGAGCACGTACCCGCAGCCGAGCGCGATCAGCCGGCGCGCGCATTCTTCCAGAGCGGGCTCGTGCGCTTCGGCGCCAGCCGCGAGGCGGCGCGCTTCGATGCTGTTCGGCGTGACGACGCTCGTGCGCGGCAAGATGTGCGCGCACATGGCGGCGACGATGTCGTCGCCCGCGAGAAGATCGCCGCGACCCGAGGCGAGCACCGGGTCGAGGACCAGCGGGATATCGGGATGCTCGGCAATGATCTCCGCAATCGCCGTGACATTTTGCGCACTGCCGAGTACGCCGAGCTTGAACGCCGAGACCTCGGCGTCCTCCAGCACGCAGCGCGCCTGCGCCACGACCCACGCCGCGTCGACGGGAAGGAAAGCCTCGACTCCGCGCGTGTCCTGCGCTGTGACAGCCGTCACGACCGAGAAAGCGTGACATCCCATCGCACCGAGCGTGAGCAGGTCGGCTTGCAGGCCGGCGCCGCCTGTCGGGTCGGAAGCCGCGAAGCTGAGCACGATCGGGGGCGCTGGGGACATTCGGCTGGGACGCGGAGGGAAAAAAGTCCGTTGCGCGGCGCCGGCCGCGCCGGGGAATGGGCTAAGATCCAGAGCGATTTTAACCTACGCTGTGAGCACAAATGCGCGAAAACCAAGAGGAGCTCCGAACCTGGATGTGTCTTATTTGCGGATATGTCTACGACGAAGCCGCGGGACTGCCCGATGAGGGCATCGCGCCCGGGACGCGCTGGGAGGACATTCCCATCAACTGGACCTGTCCTGAGTGCGGGGCACGCAAAGAAGATTTCGAGATGGTCCAGATCTAATAACTCGTTGCAGGAAAGGCGGGCAAACTGCACTTCTAGTTCGATATAACGTCGAGTATTCTTGGCCGTCGCAAGGGAGGCGCCTCCGCATTGGGCGGGGCGATCGGCGCTCATGAGCGTGGATGGTTCTTCACTTACCGGCGTAAAGGTCATGGTGATCGACGACTCGAACACCATTCGGCGCAGTGCCGAAATCTTTCTTACCCAGGCGGGCTGCCAGGTCCTCCTCGCCGAGGATGGATTCGACGCGCTCGCGAAGATTGCCGACCACCAGCCCGCGGTCGTTTTCGTCGACATCATGATGCCGCGCCTCGACGGATACCAGACCTGCGCTTTGATCAAGAAGAACCCGAAGTTCGCTGCCACACCCGTCATCATGCTCTCGTCGAAGGACGGGCTGTTCGATCGCGCCCGCGGGCGCATGGTCGGCTCCGACGAATACCTTACCAAGCCCTTCACCAAGGACAGCCTGCTCAGAACCGTCGCGGTGCATGCCGCGCCGCGCGGCTCGGAGAGCGCACGAATCGGTGAAGGCACGCCCTGATACACGGAGAACTAATCATGCCAGTGAGGAAGATTCTTATAGTCGATGATTCGGCGACCGATCGCCAATTTTTTCTTGAAAGCCTGTCCAAGCTCGGCTACCAGGTGATTCTCGCGGACAGCGGCGAGCAGGGCATCGAGAAGGCGCGCAGCGAGCGCCCCGATCTGATCCTAATGGATATCGTCATGCCTGGCATGAACGGTTTCCAGGCCACGCGCGAAATCACGCGCGCGGAGGAGACCAAGCATATTCCGGTGATTGTCTGCACGACCAAGAACCAGGAAACCGATCGGGTCTGGGGCTTGCGACAGGGCGCGATCGACTACATCGTGAAGCCGATCGATGTCGACAGCCTCGCCGCGAAAATCGCGCTGATCGCCTGAGGCGACACGCAGCGCGATTCCGGGAGGCGCCGATATGGCCAAGCTCAACCTGAAGGATTTCCAGGAAAACCTGGCGGGTCGCATCAAGGCCGCCGCGAGCGAGCCGGCGGCCAACGCGAGGCTTTCTTTCGAGGCAGGCGGAAGTTTCTGGCTGATCGGTCTGGACGGCGCCGGCGAAGTCGTTCCGGTGCCTGAAATCGAGCGCGTGCCGCTGACGCGGGACTGGTTCATCGGCGTCGCCAATCTCAGGGGAGTGCTCTACGGGGTGTCGGATTTATCCACGTTTCTAGGCGGGCCTGCGACGACACGCACCCCGGACAATCGCCTGCTGTTGGTCGGAGAGCCGCTTGGGATCAACGCCGCGCTGCTGGTCACGCGGCTGACCGGATTGCGCAACCTCGCGGAACTCGAGCCCATGGAGGGCGCCGCCGCGCCCTCGCAGTGGGCCGATAAGTCGTGGCGCGACCAGACCGGAAGGGTCTGGCACGATCTCGACGGCTCTCGGCTGGTTTCGCATCGGGACTTTCTCGACGTCGCGTTGCAATAGGAAAACGCGAAGCGAAGACGCTTTTTACCCTGCGCCGCCGGACTGCGCTCCGGCTGCAAACCGCGCGCATAGCAAGCTGGAGGAAAGATGAAACTCAAGTTGCCTTTCATGTCACCCGCGCCGGCCGCCGAAAAGGTGAGCGCCCGCACCGCGACCACGCGCGGCAGGCAGCTGACCCGGCTGCTCTTCGTGTTCACGCTTCTGCTCGCGGTCGCCGGCTACCTCGTGTGGGACAACTACAACGATGCGAAGCACAGCGCGCAATACATCGCTGACGCCGGACAGCTGCGCATGCTCTCGCAGCGCCTGGCGAAGGCCTCGCTGCAGGGCCTGTTCGGGAGCGCCGACGCCTTCAAGCAGGTGCAGGCGAGCCGGAACACGTTCGCGAGCATACTGGCGCGGCTGCATAACGGCGGCGAGGTGGAGGGCGAATACATTCCCGCCACCCCGGATCGCCTCAAGCCCCCTCTCGATGCGCTCTCCAAGGAGTGGGCGCGAACCGAGCGCAACGCCGACATTCTGGTAAAGGAACAGAAGAACCTGATCGGCCTGGGAACCGCGGTGTCCAGGGTGAATAGCTCCAATCCGCTGCTTTTGGACCTTGCCGAGCAGGTGCAGGCGCTCAAGCTCGAGGCCGGCGCCTCGCCGCGCGAGCTCTCCGCCTCCGCCCAGCTCGTAATGCTCACGCAGCGCATGGCCAAGAACGCCAACGCGCTGCTCGCGGGTGAAACGATCGACCCCGAGGTCGCCTTCTTGCTCGGCAAGGACACGAACGAGTTCCGCGCGCTGCTCGAAGGACTGCAAAAGGGCAGCGTCCCGCTGCGGCTCAAGGCCGCCGCCGACCCCGAGACGACCACGAAGCTCGGCGAGCTGAGCGAGGCGTTCAAGACGTATACCGACTCGGTGTCATCCATCCTGGGCAACATGCAGCGGCTGCTCGCCGCCAAGAACGCCGCGTTTACGGTGTTCAACGAGTCCGAGAAGCTTCTGGGCGCGACCGAGCGGCTCGCAGCGGACTACGCGGCCGACGTGACGGCGAACACGAAGATCTACTTGATCGGCATCACGGTCGCGCTGATGGTCGTGGTGCTCACGCTGATCGCGGTTACGTTCGTGCGCGAGGAGCGGCTGCGGCGGCAGGAGGCCGAGACGCAGGAGTCGGCCGCGAAGCGTCGCAACGAGCAGAACCAAGAGGCGATTCTGCGGCTGCTGAACGAGATGCAGACGTTCGCGGAGGGCGATCTGACCGTACGCGCGTCGGTAAACGAGGACATCACCGGAGCGATCGCGGACTCGATCAACTTCGCGATCGAGGAATTGAGGTCGCTCGTGGGCCGCATCAATACGGCCTCGGAGCAGGTGACGAACACGACCGAGTCGGCGCAGAAGACCTCGACCGAGCTCCTCGCCGCGGCGCAATCGCAGTCCGACGAGATCAAGAACACCAGCGCGAACGTGCTCGGAATGGCGCGCGCGATTAACGAGGTGTCGGCGAGCGCTTCGGAGTCGGCCAACGTGGCGCGCGTCTCGCTGGCGGCTGCGGAAAAGGGCCAGCAGGCGGTGCACAACGCGATCAACGGCATGAACGAAATCCGGGAGCAGATACAGGAGACGGCGAAGCGGATCAAGCGCCTGGGCGAATCGTCGCAGGAGATCGGCGAGATCGTGGAGCTGATTTCCGATCTGACCGAGCAGACCAACGTGCTCGCGCTAAACGCCGCGATCCAGGCCGCCTCCGCCGGCGAAGCCGGGCGCGGTTTCACCGTGGTCGCGGAAGAAGTGCAGCGGCTCGCGGAGCGAAGCGCCGAGGCGACCAAGCAGATCAGCGCGATCGTGAGGACGATTCAGACGGATACGCACGACGCGGTCAGCGCCATGGAGAAGAGCACTCAGGGCGTGGTCGAGGGTGCGCGCCTGTCGGATGCGGCGGGCAAAGCACTATCCGAGATCGGTGAAGTGTCGAATAAGCTTGCGGTGCTGATTGAGGAGATCTCCAAGACCACCCAGGGCCAGGCCCGGGCGGCAGGCGCCGTGGCGACGAGCATGCGGCACATATTGGGAATTACCGAACAGACCACGGAGGGAACCAAGCGAACCGCTTCCTCGGTCGGCCAGATCGCAGGCCTGGCGCGCGACCTGAGGGGATCGGTGTCCAACTTCAAGCTTTGAGCTTGGGCGAGGCAAGAGCGAGTTCGCGGCATGAGCGCGGTGTTTGACATCGGCCCGCTGACATGGGTCAAGACCGAGATCGATTCCTCGCTCGAGCGGGCGCGCGCGGCGCTGCGCGCGCACGGAGCCAATCCCACCAACGTGGCGCATCTGAAGGCCTGCCAGACACATCTGCACCAGGCGTTCGGCGCAGTGCAAATCGTCGGCCTGGAGGGCGTATCGTGTTTTTTCGAGCAGACCGAGCAACTCATTGCGGACCTCGAAGCGGGCAAGCTCGAGTCTGGGCCGCCGGTGATCGAGTTGGCCGACCGCGCCATCACGGCAATCGGCAAATACCTGGCCGAGCTCGTGGGCGGTGCGCGGGATCAGCCGCTGCGCCTGTATCCGGAGTACCGGCTGCTTGCCGAGGCGCGCCGTGCACCGCCCCCTTCGGAGGCGGACCTGTATTTTCCGGATCTGACGCTCGTGCCTCCGCCGCGGGACAAACCGGCCACGCGCGTACCGCGCGAGGAAGCGGACGCGTTCCTACGCGCCCAGCGGGCGCGATTCCAGAGAGGGTTCGTGAGGTGGTTGCGCGAGCCTTCGGATGTCGCCGCGATCCGCGATATGCGTGCCGTGGTGGATGCGATCGAGGAGACGCAAACGATTCCGGCGCAGCGTTCGTTCTGGTGGGCGGCGGGGGCGTTCTACGACGCCCTCGAGACAGGGGATCTGAGCGTGGAGCCCGGGGTCAAGCAACTTGCCGGCCGTATCGAGCAGCAGCTGCGCCGCATGAGCTACGGCTCGGCATCGGTCGCCGAGCGCTTGCTGCGAGAAGTGCTGTATTGGGTGGCTCGCGGGGAGGGCGCCAGCGAGCGCATTCGCGCGGCCCAGCAGGCATTCAAGCTGGAGGGGACCTTGCCAGGCGCTGAACGTGAGCCCGTGTCTCCCGAACGCGCAGCGGCCGCGCTCGCGATTCGCGAGGCGATCATCGGCGCGAAAGACGCCTGGACCCGGTATTCCGCCGGCGTCGAGGACGCGCTTGCGGCGTTCGCGCGCCATGCGGGAACGATCGTTGAGCAGGGAGGGCTGCTCGGAAACGCGGACCTCGCGGTGCTCGCGGGCGAAATCGGCCGCGTCGCCCCCGCGCTCACGGCAGCGCCGGGTAAGCTTACCGAAGCGGCGGCAATGGAAGTTGCAACCGCGCTTCTGGTTCTGGAGAACGCCGCAGCGCGGTACGACCACGCGCTTCCCGATCTCGGCCGTCAGGTGAAGGTCATGCTCGAGCGTCTTGCCGTGACCGTATTCGGCGGCAAGGCGGACGGTCCGTTGCCCAGCACCGGCCTCGTCGACGAAATGACGCGGCGCGCGCAGGAGCGGCTCGCCACGGGAGCGGCGTTGGTCGAGATTCAGGCTAACTTGCAGCGCATCGAGCAGGTGCTCGACGCTTACTTCCGCGATCCGGCAAAAGCGGCCGAGCTGCTCTCGGTGGACAAGGTCATACGGCAGGTTGCCGGCGCGCTTCGCATGCTCGGGGAGGAAGAGGCGCGGGGCGCGCTCGAGCGGTGCGCCGAGAAGATCCAAAAGTTCACGTCGACGCCGGCTCGTCCGGCCCTCGGCGAGTTCGAGGAGGTCGCGCAAATCCTCTCCGGATTGAGTTTCTACGTCGAGTCGCTGCGACATGGGAAGGCTGACTTCGCGCAAGCGATGCGGCCGCTCGGCGAACGGGCGGCTGCACAGGCCGGGGCATCCCATGGCGCGCCAGAAGCCGCGCTCGCAGGCCCGCCCGAGGAGTCGGCGGACGAGCCGCACGCGTCATCGTCGCCGCCGGGCGATGGGCCGCGCTCGTCGCTACCTGAACCGCTGCCGCTCGAGCCCGTGCATTCTGATGGCGCGGGTACGGAGGCCGTAGACCAGGAGCTGCTGGTCATTTTTCTCGAAGAAGCCCATGGCGTTCTAGCCGCGCTCGCAGACAATCTCGCGGCCTGCCGCGCCCAGCCTGCCTCGGTGGAACACCTGACTCCGATACGGCGCGGGTTTCATACCCTCAAGGGCAGCGGTCGTATGGTGGGGCTGCTGCGGCTGGGCGAGGCGGCTTGGAGTATCGAGCAGGTCATGAACCTGTTGTTGCAGGAGGAGCGTGGCGCCACGCCCGACGTTCTCGACCTGATCGAGGAAGCCCATGCCGTACTCAGGGATTGGGTCAAGCGGATCGAAGCGGGCGAGCCGCAACCCGATGGGGATGAGTTGATTGCGGCGGCGGATCGCGTGAGGCACGGCGAGCCTCTGCACCGTACGTCGAAGCCGCTCACCGAACGCGCACCCGTTCCCCCGTCACCGCCGACATCCGCCCCCGCCCGAGCGCGGCCCGCACCCACCTTGAGCGCGGCTGCGGCCGACTCCGAGAGCGTCGCAGTGGGAGATACGAAGATATCGGGATCACTTTTCGCTGTTTTCACTCGCGAGGCGGGTCATTTTCTCGAGTCCCTCGAGCGCGAGCTCGCTGCGGCCGCGACCGCAGGCGCCGTGAGCGACGAACTGGTGCGCGCGGCGCACACTTTCGGCGGGATTTGCGGCACGGTGCAGATCGCGCCGATGTATAGGCTTGGACACGCGCTCGAGGCGGCCTTGCTGCGGCTGCGCAAGAACGACGTGCCGGCTCACGCCGCGGAGTTGCGTTTGCTCGGGTACTGCGTCGGTGCCTTGCGCGCCATGTACGCGGATGTCGCGGCGCAGCGTGCGCCGCGGATACGGGATGACCTCGTTACGGCGCTCGAGAGGGTCCGTGCGTCCGATACGCCGCGCGAGCCTGAAAAGCAGGCGATACGGGGCGATGCCGCGGCAGAATCGTCGAGCGCTCCGGTTGAGGCTGGCGGCGCAAATCCAACTGCGACTGCCGTCGACGACCTCTCATTCACGATGGAGAGTCTCGAGCACGCGCCTGCACCGGAGGCCGGGGCTGACGAATCCGCGCCGGCGTCGCCGGAGGGGGAACTGACATTCTCGCTCGAGGATCTAGACGCGGCGGGCGCCGAACCGGCGCCGGGAACCGCGGAAGCGGGCGGCGAAGCTCGGTTTCCGCAGCTGGATGAGACGATGCTGGACCCCAACGGGATCGGAACCACGACGGAGCCAGCCGCCAACGTTGCGCAGGCGCTCGAGGAGCTTTCGCTCTCCCTCGAGGGCTTGGACTCAGGCGAGGCGCGCGCGGCCGAGGCCGGCGGCGCGGCAGCCCTTACCGCCTCTGCACCCGAACCTTCGCAGCCCGAGCGGCGTCAGCGCAGGATCGATGACGATATCGACCCGCAGTTGCTTCCGGTATTCATCGAGGAGGCGCAGGAACTGGCGCCCCAGGCTGGCGAGCTGATCCGCGCCTGGAAGAAGGACCCGGCCAACTGGGAGCTTGCAGCGGGGTTGCAGCGCGTGCTGCATACCTTCAAGGGCGGGGCGCGAATGGCGGGCGCCATGAGTCTCGGCGAGCTCACGCACCACATGGAGGCGCGCGTTGAGCACGCCTTGGCGCTGAAGAGCGCGTCGCCGCAGTTTTTCGAGGAACTCGAGAGTTCCTACGACCGCGTGGGCATATTGTTCGAGCAGCTGCAGCGCCCCGAGGCACCCGAGGGCGCACCGCCCGGCCCTCAGGCGCCGGCAGCGGACCAGCCGCCTGAGCTGCCGGCCACCGGGGCGGCGCTGCGCGAGGGGATTCCGACGCGCGCGCTGTTGCGCGTACAGGCCGATACGCTCGAGAAGCTGGTCAATCTGGCCGGCGAAGTCGCGATCGCGCGCTCGCGCATCGATACTGAGGTGCGCGCGCTCAAGGGCTCTCTCGGCGACTTGACCGACAACGTCGCGCGCCTGCGCGGGCAGCTGCGCGAGATCGAGATCCAGGCAGAATCGCAGATGCAGGCGCGCGTGCGAGAGGTCGAGGAAAAGTCGAAAACGTTCGATCCGCTCGAGTTCGACCGCTTTACCCGTTTTCAGGAACTCACGCGGATGATGGCCGAGAGCGTAAACGACGTCTCGACCCTGCACCAGAACTTCACCCGCGCGATAGACAGCACCGACGCGGCGCTCTCGATGCAGGCGCGGCTCAATCGCGAGCTGCAGCAGGACCTGATGCGGGTGCGCATGGTGCCGGTCGGATCGATCGCCGACCGCTTGCACCGGATCGTGCGGCAGACCGCGAAGGAGCTCGGCAAGCGCGCCAACCTCGACATCCGCGGTGCAAGCGTCGAGCTGGACCGCTCGGTGCTCGAGCGCATCACGGGCCCGTTCGAGCACCTGCTGAGAAATTCCATCGCGCACGGAATCGAGCCGGCCGCGGAGCGAGTCGCGAAAGGCAAGCGCGAATTCGGCGAAATCCGGCTGGACGTGCGGCAGGAGGGTAACGAGGTTGTGCTCACTCTGGCGGACGACGGAAGCGGGCTTGATCTAGCGCGAATCCGGGCCAGGGCGATCGAAAGGCGGCTGATCGGTGCGGAGGAAAAGCTCGACGACTCGCATCTCGCGGATCTCATCTTCCTGCCGGGATTCAGCACCGCGGAGCAGGTCACCGAGGTCTCGGGCCGCGGCGTCGGGATGGACGTCGTGAGGGAGGAGGTGCGCGCCCTCGGCGGACGTATCTTGATCGAGAACTCGCCCGGACGCGGGATCACATTCACGATCCGGCTCCCGCTCACGACCGCCGTCACACAGACCGTGCTCGTGAAATCCGGGACACGCACGTGCGCGCTGTCGGCGGTCATGGTCGAGCAGGTCCGACAGCTGACCCCGAAGCAGCTTGACAAGCTGCGCCGCGACGGCCGCGCCGAGTGGGCCGGACGTACCTATCCGTTCGCCTACTTGCCCGAGCTTCTCGGCGAACCGGGCGCGCAGGGCGCGCGACCCGACTCGCGCGCCCCGGTGCTGCTGGCGCGCCTGGGGCCGGAAACCATTGCGCTGCTCGTCGACGAGATCGTCGGCAACCAGGAAGTCGTCGTCAA
This sequence comes from Burkholderiales bacterium, assembly GCA_041576355.1. Taxonomy (GTDB): domain Bacteria; phylum Pseudomonadota; class Gammaproteobacteria; order Burkholderiales; family SG8-39; genus JAOUFA01. Next base: position 2,266 of record JBFGLA010000016.1, on the reverse strand, counting down.
GAACCTCGGCCCGCAGCTTGCGCGCGTTCCCGGCGTCGCGGGGGTGACCGTGCTCGGCACCGGTGAGATCGTTCTGATCCTGAATCCGATTCCGTTGCTTGCCCGGCCGCGCGTCGAGCGTCCTGCGCCCGCGGCGGCGCAGGCGGCACCGCAGGCGTCGCGCCGAAAGGTGATGGTTGTCGACGATTCGCTGACCGTGCGCAAGATCACCGGCCGGCTTCTCACGCGCGAGGGTTACGATGTCCTGACGGCGAAGGACGGCGTCGAGGCGCTCGAGCTGCTCGAGCACACGGCGCCCGACGCAATGCTGGTCGACATCGAGATGCCGCGCATGGACGGGTTCGACCTGACGCGAAACGTGCGCGCCGACGCGCGCCTGAAGCGCGTGCCGATTATCATGATCACCTCCCGCACCGCGGAGAAGCACCGCACCTACGCGCTCGAAGTCGGCGTCGACGAATTCCTCGGCAAGCCGTACCGGGAGGAAGAGCTGCTCGGCCACGTCACCCGGCTTATCAGCCGCGAGCCGGCATTGTCCTGAACCCTCGGCGCGGGAACCCTGCGCGCCGGGCGGTGTCCAGACAGGGCGGCGCGGGGTTAAAATGCCGCCGAGCATGTCCTCGATCAATCTCACGAATCACTTCCTGATCGCCATGCCCAGCATGGCCGATCCGCATTTTTCCAGGACCCTCACCTACGTGTGCGAGCACAGCGATCAGGGTGCGCTTGGAATCGTGATCAACCGGCCGATCGACATGACGCTGCAGGCGCTGTTCGAGCGCTTGTCGCTCGAATTGGGCGACCACGGGCTCGCCGCGGCGCCGATCTATTTCGGCGGTCCGGTTCAGACCGATCGGGGGTTCGTCTTGCATGTGCCGGCGGGCAACTGGCAAGCGACGCTGCGCGTTCGCGACGCGATCGGCCTCACGACCTCCAAGGACATACTCGAGGCGGTGGGACGGGGAGAGGGGCCGCAGAAGATTCTCGTTACGCTCGGATACGCGGGCTGGTCCGCCGGGCAGCTCGAGCACGAGCTCGCGCAGAACGCGTGGCTGACGGTCGAAGCGAAGGATGCGATCATTTTCGACCTTCCGGCCGAAGAAAGGCTTGCGGCCGCGATGGAGCTCCTCGGTGTCGATTACGCCCGGCTCGCGGACGAAGCGGGCCATGCCTGAACGGCTGATGCCCGGCGCGACCCACTCGACACCCCCAGCCCCGTCTTTCTCTTCCGGTTCAACTGCAGGCGACGGCACGACCGTACTCGCCTTCGATTACGGCGATAAACGCATCGGCGTCGCCGTGGGCGATGCGCGGCTGCGCACCGCGCATCCGCTTGCCGGAATCGCCGCGCAGGGTGAGGCCCGATGGGCCTCGATCGCGAAGATGATCGCCGAATGGCGGCCAGCGCGGCTGGTCGTAGGGCTGCCGGTTGCCGTCGGCGATGCGCCGCATCCCCTGGCGGGCCGCGTGCAGCGCTTCGCGCGCGACCTCGAGAAACGCTTCGGACTTGCCGTGGCGTGGGTGGATGAGCGCTACAGCTCGGTCGAGGCCGAGGCGCGTCTGCGCGAAGCGGGCGGCCGGCGCCGCGCGGCGTCGGCCTCTCGGGCGCGCGAGATCGATTCGTACGCCGCGCAGCTGCTGCTGGAGCAATATCTCTCGGAGGTCGGACGATGAGCGCGCTCCCGGACGCAGAACGTCTGTGCGCGAAGCTTATCGCCGAGCTGAGACCGCACGTGAAGCCGAGCACGGCGGTGATCGGCGTGCATACCGGGGGCGTGTGGCTCGCCGAGCGGCTGCACGCTGCGCTCGGCATCGCGGAGCCGCTCGGCACGATGGACATCGCCTTCTATCGCGACGACTATCACCGGCAGGGCCTCGCCAAGGATCCCAAGCGCACCCGCATCCCGTTCGCGGTCGAGGGAAAGGACCTGCTGCTCGTGGACGATGTGCTCTTTACCGGGCGCACCGTGCGCGCGGCAATGAACGAGCTGTTCGACTACGGCCGGCCGGGCAGTATCTCGCTCGTGGTGCTGGCCGATCGCGGCGGGAGGGAGCTGCCGATCTGCGCCCGGCTCTGCGGCGCGGTAGTGGACGTTCCGGCCGCGCGGCGGCTGAGCCTGAAGCGGGGCGCTGACGGGAAGCTCGCATTCGAGCTGGAGACCGCGGGCGGCCGTGCAGCGTAATCCTCAGCTGAATTCGGACGGGGAACTGCAACACCTGCTGTCCATCGAGGGCCTGCCGCGAGAGGTGATCGAGCGCATTCTCG
>JBFGLA010000015.1:0-17823 GCA_041576355.1 Burkholderiales bacterium | reverse complement strand
CCATATCCGACAGGTGTGTGCCAGCTTCGGGCCGCTGGGCGACGCGCAGTGGCGCCACCTTGCCGAGCACAGCGTGCGGCGCGACGACGGCGGGCGCTACACGCTCGCCTACGATCCCGGCATTTCGAATCCGTCGGCCATGCGCGGCGAATTTTCGTTGCCGTTCGGCCGCGGCGCGGTGATCGGCATGGATCTGTGGCAGCTGTGGGACCGGATACGCTGCCCGACCTTGGTGCTGCGCGGCGCCGAATCCGACATGTTGCGCGCCGACACGGCGGCCGAAATGGCGCGCCGGGGACCGCGCGCCAAAGTGATCGAGTGCTCCGGGATCGGGCACGCGCCCGCGCTCATGAGCCGCGAGCAAACCGACCCGATCAGCGAGTTTCTGCTCGGGGACGGCTGACGGAGGCGCGATTCGCTCTCCCCGGCTGCGCTAGAATTCAGAATCGAAGCGAAACGCGAGTCGTATCAGGCGGGTTGAGTCAGAATGGCGAGGATAGTGAAGTGCATCAAGCTCGGGCGCGAGGCGGAAGGGCTCGACTTCCCGCCGTATCCGGGAGCGCTCGGCAAGCGCCTGTGGGAAAACGTATCGAAGGAAGCGTGGCAGCAGTGGCTGCGCCACCAGACCATGCTCGTCAACGAGAACCGTCTCAACCTCGCCGATCCGCGCGCGCGCAAGTACCTCATGGAGCAGACCGAGCGGCACTTCTTCGGCGAGGGCGCGGATGCCGCCTCGGGCTACGTTCCGCCGGCGCAGGAGTAGGCGCCGCGACGATCCGCTGCCGCGCTAGGCAGCCTCGGATACGGAATCGAAGAGTTGCATCTCCGCGCTGCTCAGCAGCCGCTCGATGTCCACGATGATCAGCATGCGGTTGTCGATCGTACCGAGCCCGGTCAGATACCGGGTGTCCACCGCGCCCAGCTCGGGGGCGGGCCTGACCTGCTCGGCCGAGAGCAGCACGACGTCCGAGACGCTGTCGACCACCGCGCCCACGACCCGCCCCAGCACGTTCAGGACGATGACGACCGTGAATTGGTCGTAGGCCGGGTCGGCGGTGCCGAACTTGATTCTCAGATCCACGATCGGCACGATCACGCCGCGCAGGTTGATCTCGCCCTTGATGAACGCCGGCGTGTTGGCGATGTGCGTGACCGCCTCGTAGCCGCGAATCTCCTGCACCTTGAGGATATCGACCGCGTACTCCTCCGACCCCAGCGAGAAGGTCAGGTATTCCCTGACCTCGGCCATCGCCTTGGCTTCCGGCGCCAAGCTTGGCGCCAGGCCGGCGCCGCGATTCGTCGCTGCTTGCATAGTGTTAGAACCCAGCATGATCAAACCTCCTTCCATTCGCCGTTACCCCCATGTGCACCCCTGGCCGCCAGGGCCGCCTTGGGGCCCGGCATGCTCGTGTCGAGGAATCCACGCGCTGGCGCCGCGGGCCGATGCTCGGCGCGCGGCAGAGCCTGCGTCGCCCGCCTCTGGCCGGGCCGCTGCGCAGAGGCAGCGGCCTGGGCGCGACTCGCATCGAGCTTGAATCTCGAGATCGCCTGAGCGAGTACTTCGGCCTGGCCGGCGAGTTCCTCCGCCGCTGCGGCGGATTCCTCGACGAGGGCGGCGTTTTGCTGCACCACGCGGTCCATCTGCGCCACCGCCCCGCTCACCTGCTCGATCCCGCTCAGCTGCTCCTGCGAGGCCGCCGAGATCTCCGAAATGATGTCGGTCACCCGCTTGACCGAGGTCACGATCTCCTCCATCGTCTTGCCCGCCCCGTCCACCAGCTTGGTGCCGTCCTGGACCCGGCCCACCGAGTCCTCGATCAGCGCCTTGATCTCCTTGGCCGCCGTGGCGCTACGCTGCGCCAGGCTCCTCACCTCGGAGGCCACCACCGCGAAGCCCCGGCCCTGCTCGCCCGCGCGCGCGGCTTCCACCGCGGCGTTGAGCGCCAGGATGTTGGTCTGGAAGGCGATGCCGTCGATCACGGTGATGATGTCGGCGATCTTGCGCGAGGAATCCGAGATCCCGCTCATGGTGTTGACGACCTGGCGCACCACCTCGCCGCCGCGGGTGGCCACATCGGAGGCGCCGATCGCGAGCTGGTTGGCCTGGCGGGCGTTCTCGGCGTTTTGCTTGGAGGTCGCGGCCAGCTCTTCCATCGAGCTCGCCGTCTCCTCGAGGCTGGAGGCCTGCTCCTCGGTGCGGCTGGAGAGATCCCCGTTGCCGCGCGCGATTTCCTCCGACGCGACCTGGATGTGAGACGCGGCGGTTTCAACCTGCTCGACTGCGGTATGCATGATCGAGAGCGCGCTCGCCACGGTCGAAGCGAGCCCGGTCGTGACCGGAATCCCTTTCATGTTGAGGTTGACTCGCTCGTCGCGGGTGACCAGGCGCTCGGCCAGCCCCTGCACCTCTCCCGCCTGGCGCGCCTCGAAAGCGAGCAGCGCCGCGATCCAGACCTCCACTCCCGTCTGCACGATGACGTAGACGGCATGCATCACCACCTGGTCCCAGCCGGTCCGCGTAAAGCACGATACGCCCCAGCCGGCCTCCTGCAGCACGTTGAAGCTCGCGTGATGCACGGCGATGAGCGCGGCGGCGGCGACGATCACGCGCCAGTCGCGATAGATGAGCAGGATAGCGAGCGTCACGAAGACGCCGAAATGAAACAGGTTCTGACCGAGGCCGACATGGATGTGCAGCGCGATCATCGCCATTGCAATGAGGCCCATGGACAAGTGCGCGATAAAGCGGCCGCGCACGAGCGCCCAAGCCGCGGCCGCCGCAATGAGCAGCGGAAGGCCGACCCAAAGCGCATGCGCGGCGCGCTCGTACTGCCAGCCAATTGCGATCGCGACCAGCAGCTGCAGCGCCACGAGCCCGAGCATGAGGTCGTCGCCCCGAGCGCCGTGCTTGCCGTCCGCAAGAAACTTGTGTGACGCTGCCTCACTCGCGGCGGGTTTGCTGCTTGCTTGCATGTATATCTCCGTAACCGATGGTGTCGTCAACGCGCGCGGAGAATCCCCTGCGGAGCGCCGGCGCGCGCGTCACGTAAGTTATCGGGCGCGCGCGTTGCGCTCAATGGCGAACGCGCGCGAAACGGTCATGATCTGTCAGCGATTGACACTTTCTGACAAAACTTCCAGGCCCTGCCGAGCGCCGATGCCAGTGCGCAATCCGGGTTGTGAGCGGAGAGACTTGCGGGAAGGAAGACGCCGTCCGCCGCGGCCGAGAACAACTCCTGCTACTCGAGGATCTCCTTCTCCACGTCCTCGATCGCGGTGTGCCGCACGTCGCGCCCCTTCACCATGTACACGACATATTCGGCCATGTTCTTGGAGTGGTCGCCGATGCGCTCGATCGCCTTGGCGATGAAGAGAATTTCGAGCGAGCGGGTGATCGTGCGCGGATCTTCCATCATGAAGGTGATGAGCTGGCGCATGATGGCGCGGAATTCGTCGTCCACCGCGCGATCCTGCTTCACCACCCGCATCGCTTCCGAGACGTCGAGCCGGGCGAACGAATCGAGCGACTGGCGCAGCATCGCGCGCGCCCGGTCGGCGACGTGCGAGAGGTCCATGCGCGGCATATTGACGCGCCCCGCCGAGTGGATGAGCTTGCCCATGCGCGCGATCTTCTCGGCCTCGTCGCCGATGCGCTCGAGGTCGGTGATGGTCTTGATCACGGTGATGAGGAGCCGCAGGTCGCCCGCGGCCGGCTGGCGCCGGGCGAGGATGTGGCTGCACGCCTCGTCGATCTCGACTTCGAGCGCGTTGACGCGCGTGTCGTCGGCGATCACCTTCTCGATCAGCGCCATGTCGCCGGAGATGAGCGCCTCGGTCGATCGCACGATCTGCTCCTCGACCAGGCCGCCCATCTGGAGCACGCGCGAGCGCACGTTTTCCAGCTCGGCATCGAACTGCTTCGAGGTGTGCTCTGCCATCGCGAGTTCCGAATGAAACTTCAGGTTACCACAGCGTCATGACAGCGGCATGACAGCCATCACGTACGCCGCGCGGCGAGCGCGCGCACGCCCTGCGGGCTCGCGAGGAGGAGTAGGTCGGCGGGGCGGCGGGCGAAGATGCCGTTCGTCACGGCGCCGACGATATGGTCCAGCTCGGCCTCGAGCTTGGGCGGGTCGAGGATCGTCATGCCGTGGCAGTCGAGTATCAGGTTGCCGTTGTCGGTGCGGAAATTCTCGCGCAGCACCGGCTGGCCGCCGAGCTTGCGCAGCTCCCGCCCGACGTGGCTGCGCGCCATCGGGATGACCTCGACGGGGAGGGGAAACTTGCCGAGCACGGGCACGAGCTTCGACGCGTCGCAGATGCAGACGAATTTCCGCGCCACCGCGGCGACGATCTTCTCGCGCGTAAGCGCTCCGCCGCCGCCTTTGATCATGGCGAGATGCTCGGTGACCTCGTCCGCCCCGTCCACGTACACCGGCAGCTCGTCGACGGCGTTCAGGTCGAGGACCCGGATGCCATGGCGCCGCAGACGCTCGGCGCTCGCCTCGGAGGCGGCGACCGCGCCCTCGATGCGGCCCTTGATCGAGGCGAGCGCGTCGATGAACGCGTTCACCGTGGAGCCCGAGCCGACGCCGATCACGGCATCCTCGACGACGTGCTTGAGCGCTTCCTTCGCGACGGCCTGCTTGAGTTCGTCCTGGGTCATCGCGGCCTCAGCGCTTGCGTTGCGGCGGCAGATCGGTGCAGACGCCTTCGAAGACCTCGGCGGCCATCCCGACCGACTCGCTGACCGTGGGATGCGGATGGATCGTCTTGCCGAGGTCGGTCGCGTCCGACCCCATCTCGATCGCGTGCGTGATCTCGCTCACGAGGTCGCCCGCCCCCGTGCCGACGATGCCGCCGCCGACGATGCGGTGCGTCTCCGCCTCGAAGAGAAGCTTGGTGAAGCCCTCGTCGCGCGCGTTGGCGATCGCGCGCCCGGAGGCGGCCCAGGGAAACTTGGCGACACCGATCTTCATGCCCTTCGCTTTCGCTTCGTCCTCGGTCACGCCGACCCAGGCGATCTCCGGGTCGGTGTACGCCACCGAAGGAATCGCGCGCGCGTCGAAATGCGATTTCTGCCCCGCCGCCGCCTCGGCCGCGACATGGCCTTCATGCACCGCCTTGTGCGCAAGCATCGGCTGACGGGCGATGTCGCCGATCGCGTAGATGTGCGCCACGTTGGTGCGCATCTGGGAATCGACCTCGATGAAACCGCGCTCGGTGACCGCGACGCCGGCCTGCTCGGCGCCGATCCGCTTGCCGTTCGGGGTGCGGCCGACCGAGACGAGCACGAGATCGTAGAGCTGTGGCTCGGGCGGGGCCTGCTCGCCCTCGAACCAGACCTTGATCCCCTCGGCGAGCGCTTCGGCCTTCACGGTCTTCGTCTTGAGCATGACACGGTCGAACCGCTTGGCGTTGGTCTTTTGCCAGACGGCGACGAGGTCGCGGTCCGCCCCGAGCATGAGGCCGTCGAGCATCTCGACGACGTCCAGGCGCGCGCCCAAAGTCGAGTACACGGTGCCCATCTCGAGCCCGATAATCCCGCCGCCGATGACAAGCATGCGCTTGGGCCGCGTCTTCAGCTCGAGCGCGCCGGTCGAGTCGACAATGCGCGGATCGTCAGGAAGAAAGGGCAGCTTCGCCGCCTGCGACCCGGCCGCGACGATGGCGGTGCGGAACTCGACGGTCTTTCTGCCTTCGCTCGTGTCGACCGCGAGATGATAAGGATCGACCAACACCCCCACGCCCTGCAGGACGGTCACCTTGCGCTGCTTGGCCATGCCGGCCAGTCCCGTCGTGAGCTTGCCCACGACCTTGTCCTTGAACGCGCGCAGCCTCTCGAGATCGATCGCCGGCTCGGCGAAGGAGATTCCGTGCGCGCCGAGCGCTTTCGCCGCATCGACGATCGCTGCCGCATGCAGCAGCGCCTTCGACGGAATGCAGCCGACGTTGAGGCAGACGCCGCCGAGGGTCGGATATCGCTCGACAAGCACGGTCTTCAGCCCGAGATCGGCGGCGCGGAACGCCGCCGAGTAGCCGCCGGGGCCGGCTCCGAGAACGACGACGTCGCACTCGATGTCCGCCGCCGCGCGAGGTCCCGGCGCCTGGGCGGGCGCGGATCGCGCGCCCGCTGGCGAGGAACTCGGCGCGGAAGCGGGCGCGGCGCCGGCCGACTCGAGCGCCAGAATGATGCTGCCTTGCGAGACCTTGTCGCCGAGCTTGACCTTCAACTCCTTCACCACGCCCGATCCGGGCGACGGAATCTCCATCGTCGCCTTGTCGGACTCGAGCGTAATGAGCGACTGCTCTTTCGCCACCTCGTCTCCCGATTTCACCAAGACTTCGATCACCTCGACATCCTTGAAGTCGCCGATGTCGGGAACCTTGACCTCAATCACGCTCGGCATTAAGGAAGGGCCTTTTCTGAAAGTCAGGTGCTGCGATGCGGCGCCCAGTGCCGCTTCGCAGCACATTGTTGTTCTTCACAACAGCGAGCGCCGGATATCGGACAGCACGGAGGCGAGATATCCCGTAAACCTCGCCGCGGTCGCGCCGTCGATCACCCGATGATCGTACGAGAGCGAGAGCGGCAGCATGAGCCGCGGCGCGAACTCCTTGCCGTTCCATACCGGCCGCATCGCCGAGCGCGACACGCCGAGGATCGCGACCTCGGGCGCGTTGATGATCGGCGTGAACGCGGTGCCCCCGATTCCGCCCAGGCTGGAGATCGAGAACGTGCCGCCCTGCATGTCGCCCGGCTTGAGCTTCTTGTCGCGCGCCAGCGCGGAGATGTCGCCCAACTCCTTCGCCAGGTCGAATACCCCTTTGCGGTCGGCGTCCCGGATGACGGGAACGACCAGCCCCTCGGGCGTGTCGACGGCGACCCCGATGTGGTAATACTTTTTGATCACCACGTTCGCGCCCGAGCGCTCGAGGCTCGCATTGAACTGCGGGTGCTGGCGCAGCGCGGTGACACACGCCTTGATGAGGAACGCGAGCATCGTCAGCTTGAAGCCGCGCTTCTCAGTGTCCGCGGCGTTGGACTTGCGGAACGCCTCGAGCTCGGTGATGTCGGCCTCGTCGAACTGCGTCACGTGCGGGATCGAGATCCAGTTGCGATGCAGGTACGGCCCAGAGAGTTTCTGGATGCGCGTGAGAGGCTTCGTTTCGACCGGCCCGAACTTCGCGAAATCGACGTCCGGCCATTCGGGCAAGTCGAACGGCAGCACGCCGCCCTGTGCCTTTGGCGCGGCGGTGGGCGACGGGACCGCAGTCAACGCGCCTTTCACGAATCCCTGGATGTCGCCGTGCAGGATCCGGTTCTTGGGACCGCTTCCGCTGACGCGCGTCAGATCGACGCCGAGCTCACGCGCGAACTTGCGCACCGAGGGGCTCGCGTGCGGCTTGCTGACGATCTCCTCGCGCGGCTCCCTCGGAACCGGGCGCCCGGCCGCGAGCGGCAGCGACGGCGCTTCGGCTTCCTTCGCCGCGGGCGTCGATCGCTGCGGCGCGGGGGCGGGCGCCGCGTTCGGCTTCGCCGCGGGTGCCGGTTTTGCGGCGGCGCCGGCGAGAACCAGGATCGCCGCACCTTGCGATAGCTTGTCGCCGAGCTTGACCTTCAGCTCCTTCACCACACCCGCCTCGGGCGACGGGATCTCCATCGTCGCCTTGTCCGATTCGAGCGTGATGAGCGACTGCTCCTTCGCCACCGCATCGCCCGGCTTGACCAGCACCTCGATCACCTCGACATCCTTGAAGTCACCGATGTCGGGGACCTTCACGACCCGCTCCTCCCCCGCCGGTGCCACGGGCGCAGCCGTCGGGGACGGCGGTTTGCGCGCCTCCCGGGTCGATTCGGTCGAAACCGGGTTCGCCGGCGCCGCTCTCCCCGACCCTTGCTCCAGCATCAGGATCGCGGTGCCTTCGGAGACCTTGTCGCCGAGCTTGATTTTCAGTTCCTTCACCAGCCCGGCATCGGGCGAGGGAATCTCCATCGTGGCCTTGTCCGACTCCAGAGTGATCAGCGACTGCTCCTTTGCCACTTCGTCGCCGGGCTTTACCAGCACCTCGATGACCTCAACCTCCTTGAAGTCACCGATGTCGGGGACCTTCACTTCGATGAAGCCGGCCATTTTGCGATCCGCTTTTTCTGAAAGTTAGGTGCTGCGATGCGGCACCGGGTGCCGCTTCGCAGCACATCGTTGTTCTCACACCGTGGTGGGATCCGCCTTGTCGGGTTCGATTCCGTACTTCTTGATCGCCTCCGCGACCGCCTTCGCCTTGCCTTCGCCCTGCTCGGCGAGCGCCTTGAGCGCGGCGACGACGATGAAGTCCCGGCTGACCTCGAAGAAATGCCGCAATTTCGGGCGCGAGTCCGAGCGTCCGAACCCGTCGGTGCCCAGAACTTTGAACACGCGCTCGCGCGGGATAAACGCTCTGATCTGATCGGCGAAGGTCTTGATGTAGTCGCTCGCCGCGACGACGGGCCCTGCCCGCTTGGCGAGACACGCGCTGACGTACGGCACCCTGGGTTTGTCCTCCGGGTGCAGCAGGTTCCAGCGCTCGACGGCGAGTCCTTCGCGGCGCAACTCGGTGAAGCTGGTCGCGCTCCAGACATCGGCCGCCACGCCCCAGTCCTGCTCCAACAGGTCCGCCGCAGCGAGCACTTCGCGCAGGATCGTCCCCGAACCCATGAGCTGCACGCGTGTCTTCGCTTTCGATTTCGACTCGCGCAGCAGGTACATCCCCTTGAGTATTCCCGCTTCCGCTCCCTGAGGCATCGCCGGATGCTCGTAGTTCTCGTTCATCACGGTGATGTAGTAGTAGACATCCTCCTGCTCGGCGAGCATGCGGCGCAGCCCGTCCTGAATGATCACCGCCAGCTCGTAGCCGAAAGTCGGGTCGTAGGAAACGCAGTTCGGGATCACCGAAGACAAGACATGCGAATGGCCGTCCTCGTGCTGCAGGCCCTCGCCGTTCAGCGTCGTGCGACCGGCCGTTCCGCCGACCAGGAAACCCCGGGCGCGCTGGTCCGCGGCCGCCCAGGCGAGGTCGCCGACACGCTGCAACCCGAACATCGAATAGAAGATGTAAAAGGGCGCCATCGCGAGGTTCGAGTGGCTGTACGAGGTCGCGGCGGCGATCCAGGACGACATCGAGCCCGCCTCGTTGATCCCCTCTTCGATGATCTGCCCGGCCTTGTCCTCGCGGTAGTACATCACCTGGTCGCGATCGACCGGCTCGTACTTCTGGCCCTCCGAGGAGTAGATCCCGAGCTGGCGGAACATGCCTTCCATTCCGAAAGTGCGCGCCTCGTCCGGAACGATCGGCACCACGTGCCTGCCGAACTCCTTGTCCCGCACGAGCGCGGTCAGGATGCGCACGAACGCCATCGTGGTGGACATCTCGCGCCCTTCGGAGCCCTTCAGCACCGCCTCGAAAGCCGATAGCGCGGGAACCGGCGGCACCCGGTCCGCCTTGCGCCGACGCTGCGGCAGGTAGCCTCCGAGCGCTTTCCTGCGCTCGTGCAGGTACTGCATTTCCGGCGAATCGGGCGGCGGCACGTAGAACGGCAGCTTCTCGATCTCCTCGTCGGGCACCGGGATGTTGAAGCGGTCGCGCATCTCGCGAATCGTGTTGAGATCGACCTTCTTCAGCTGGTGGGTCGGATTCTTCGCCTGGCCCTGCTTGCCCAGGCCGTAGCCCTTGATCGTCTTGGCGAGGATCACGGTGGGCTGGCCCTTGTGCGCGACCGCTGCTGCATAGGCGGCGTAGATCTTGTGCGGGTCGTGGCCGCCGCGATTCAGGCGCCAGATGTCCTCGTCGGTCATGCGCGAGACCATCTCGAGCAGCTTCGGGTGCTTGCCGAAGAAGTGCTTGCGCACGTAGGCGCCGTCGTTCGCCTTGTAGTTCTGGTATTCGCCGTCGACCGTCTCTTCCATCACGCGCAGGAGGTTGCCTTCCTTGTCGCGCGCGAGGAGCGGATCCCAGTACGAGCCCCAGAGGAGCTTGATGACGTTCCAGCCGGCGCCGCGGAAGTCGCCTTCGAGCTCCTGAATGATCTTGCCGTTGCCGCGCACCGGACCGTCCAGGCGCTGCAGGTTGCAATTGACGATAAAGACGAGGTTGTCGAGCTTCTCGCGCGCGGCCATGCCGATCGCGCCGAGCGACTCGGGCTCATCCATTTCGCCGTCGCCGCAGAACACCCACACTTTTCGGTTCTCGGTGTTCGCGAGCCCCCTCGCGTGCAGATACTTGAGAAAGCGCGCCATATAGATTGCCTGGATCGGCCCGAGACCCATCGAGACGGTGGGGAACTGCCAGTAATCCGGCATCAGCCACGGGTGGGGATAAGACGACACGCCTTTGCCGTCGACCTCGCGGCGGAAGTTGAGCAGCTGCTCCTCGGTGAGCCGTCCTTCGAGCAGTCCCCTGGCGTACACGCCGGTGGCCGAATGACCCTGGAAATAGATCAGGTCACCGCCGTGTCCTCCGCTCGATGGGTCGCCCGAGGGCGCGTGCCAGAAATGGTTCTGGCCGATGCCGAACAGCGTTCCCACCGAGGCGAAGCTCGCGATGTGGCCGCCCAGCTCGTCGTCGTTCTTGTTCGCCTTGGCGACCATCACCATCGCGTTCCAGCGGCAATACGAGCGGATGCGCTCTTCGAGCGCGTAATCGCCCGGCGAGCGCTCCTCGAGGTGCGGAGGAATCGTGTTGAGGTAGGCGGTATTGGCCGAGAAGGGGATGTACGCCCCTGACATGCGCGCCTTGGCGATCAGCTTCTCGAGCAGGAAATGCGCCCGCTCCGGGCCTTCGCGCTCGAGTACGGCCTCGAGCGCATCCAGCCACTCTTGCGTCTCGAGAGAATCGGGATCATTGGCCGCGGGTACTTGCGGTACGGCAGACATCGCTTCCTCCAGCTCTTGGCTCAGGTTCCGGGCCGGCTTGCGAGTACGGCGGCGCGGGCCCCGGGTATGCACGGAACTGCAACGCCCGCACCCACTCTGTCTTGCCGCGAGCGTGCAATCAAGCTTAAACCGTTCGTCGGAGCGCCTCAAACCGCCGGCGCGCGCACCCCGGCGTGAAACGGGGCAGGCGGTGTGCCAACAGTAGGTATTATGAAACGTTCTTTTGCATCGCGCAAAAGCATGCAGGCGGTAGGGGCTCGTGCGCATGCGCCAATGCTAGACTGCGGCCCCTCTTGTCCGCCCGGCGTCCGAATACCATAGGGAATACCTGCGCGTATGCCTGCGAAAATCATAGACGGAAAATCGCTCGCCCGGTCTGTCCTCGCCTCGGCGAACGCCGCCGCGGCGAACCTGGTGGAACGGGGAGTGCAACCGGGACTCGCCGTGATTCTCGCAGGCGACGATCCGGCCTCGCGGGTTTACGTGCGAAACAAGGGGCGCGCTTGCGAGCAGGCCGGCGTACGCTCCGAGTTGCACGAGTATCCCGGCAGCGCGACCACGGCGGCGCTGCTCGAGCGGATTGCCGCGCTTAACGCGGATCCGCGCGTACACGGCATTCTCGTGCAGCTACCGCTGCCAAAGCATATCGACACGGACCGGGTGCTCTCGTCCGTTTCCCCGGCCAAAGACATCGACGGTTTCCACGCGCAAAACCTCGGCGCGCTCGTGGCCGGCCGGGCCGGATTCGTGCCATGCACGCCCGCCGGCGTGATGCGCATGCTCGAGCACGAGGGCGTTTCGCTCGGCTCGCGGAGGGCCGTCGTAATCGGACGCTCGACCATCGTCGGCAAACCGATGGCGCTGCTGCTAGTACGCCAGGACGCGACGGTCACAATCTGCCACTCGAAGACGGCCGAGCTCGCCGCGATCACCCGCGAGGCGGACATCCTGGTCGCCGCGCTCGGCCGGGCCCGGTTTGTCACCTCCGCCATGGTGAAGCCGGGCGCGTGCGTGATCGACGTCGGGATCAACCGGCTTCCCGACGGCAAGCTCGCGGGTGACGTCGACTTCGAATCGGTACGGGAGGTTGCCGGCCTGCTGACCCCGGTTCCCGGCGGCGTTGGGCCAATGACCGTGGCAATGCTGGTCGAGAACACCGTACGCGCGGCTAGCGCCGCGCTTCCCCTCTCTGCTGACGCGAAGCCACGATGAATCCCCTGCTCGATTTCTCGGGACTGCCCCGCTTCACGGAACTCAAGCCCGAGCACGTGACGCCCGCGATGACGCAACTTCTGGCCGAGGGCCGCGCGCGGCTTGCGGAAGTGACCCGCGCCGAAGTCCCCTCGACCTGGGACGCGTTCGTCGATCCACTCGAGGAGGCGAACGAGCGCCTCGCGCGCGCCTGGGGCGTGGTCGCGCATCTGCACGCGGTGATGGACAGCCCCGAGCTGCGCGCCGTGTACAACGAGAACCTGGCGAACGTGACGCAGTACTGGACCGAGCTCGCGCAGCATCCCGCACTGTTCGAGAAGTATCGCGCGCTCCGAGGCTCGTCCGCCTTCTCGTCCTTGACGACGGCGCGCCAGCGGCGCGTCGAGCTCGCCCTGCGCGACTTCCGGCTCGGCGGCGCGGAGCTGGCTCCCGAGCCGAAGGCGCGCTTCGCCCGCATTCAGGAGGAGCTCGCCAAGCTGGCGGCCAGGTTCTCGGAGAATGTGCTCGACGCGACGAACGCGTTTTCGCTCATTCTCGACGAGGAAGGACGGGTCGCCGGAATTCCGCCGGACGCACTCGCGGCGGCCCGGGAGGCGGCGGAAAAGTCGGGCGCGCGCGGCTGGAAGTTCACGCTGCACGCGCCTTCCTATTTGCCGCTCATGCAGTTCGCCGACGAGCGGGTGCTGCGCGAGACCTTGTATCGGGCGAGCGCCACGCGCGCTTCCGAGTTCGGCAAACCGGAATGGGACAACACGCCGCTCATCGCACGCATCGTCAAGCTGCGCCGAGAGGAGGCGCGCCTGCTCGGATACCGTAACTACGCGGAAGTGTCGCTCGTACGCAAGATGGCCGAAACCCCCTCGCGGGTGACCGGATTTCTGGAGGATCTCGCGCATCGAGCGCGACCCTTCGCCGAGCAGGATCTCGCCGAGCTCGAGCGCTTCGCGCGTGCCGAACTGGGACTGCCGAACCTCGAGGCGTGGGACATCGCCTATGCCTCGGAGAAGCTTCGCGCCGCGCGCTACGCCTTTTCCGAGCAGGAGGTAAAGCAATACTTCCCCGAGGATTGCGTGCTCGCCGGGCTGTTCCGGGTCGTGGAATCGCTTTACGGCGTGCGCATCACCGCGGCGCAGGCGCCGGCCTGGCACGAGGATGTTCACTTCTTCGATGTGCGGGGCGGCGATGGGACGCTCGCCGGCCGGTTTTACGTCGATCTCTATGCGCGGGAGACCAAGCGCGGCGGCGCGTGGATGGACGACGCGATCCAGCGCTGGCGCCGCGATGACCACCTGCAGATCCCGGTTGCGTACCTGAACTGCAACTTCTCGCGCCCGGTGGCGGGCAAGCCCGCGGTCTTCACGCACGACGAGGTGATCACGCTCTTTCACGAGTTCGGTCACGGCCTGCATTTGCTGCTCACGCGGGTGGACGATCTCGGTGCGTCCGGACTCATGGGCGTGGAGTGGGACGCGATCGAGCTGCCGAGCCAGTTCATGGAGAATTTCTGCTGGGAATGGGAAGTGCTCTCGCGCATGACGCGGCATGTCGAGACCGGCGCCCCGCTGCCGCGCGCGCTCTTCGAGCGCATGCTCGCGGCGAAGAACTTCCATTCGGGGCTCGCGATGCTGCGCCAGATCGAGTACGCGCTGTTCGACATCCAGCTGCACCTCGACTTCGACCCCGACTCGGGGCAAAGCGCGCTCGATGTGCTCGAGAGCGTGCGCAGACACGTTGCCGTGCTGCGGCCGCCCGCCTACAACCGGTTTCCGAACAACTTCTCCCACATCTTCGCCGGCGGCTACGCTGCGGGCTACTACAGCTACAAGTGGGCGGAAGTGCTTTCCGCGGACGCGTACAGCCTGTTCGAGGAGGCGCGCGACGCGCTCAGGGCGCAAAGCGTTCTCGACCCCGAGATCGGGGCGAGATTTCGCGACGAAGTGCTCGCCGTGGGCGGAAGCCGCCCCGCGGCGGAGTCGTTTCGCGCCTTTCGCGGGCGCGAGCCGCGCGTCGATGCGCTGCTCAAGCACAATGGTATGATCGTCGCATGAGGCGATCGGTCACCGCTGTTGCGGTCCTGCTCGCGCTAGGAGCCGCGCAGGCGCAGCAGCTTTACCGCTGGGTGGACGAGTCGGGTCGGGTCCATTTCTCCGATACCCCCCCGCCGAAGGCGCGTGACGTCGAGGCGAAGAAATACGGCGGCGGCGGCGCTGCCTCGCCCCAGATCCCGTTCGAACTCGAGCGCGCGCAGAAGAACTACCCGATTACGCTCTACACTTCTCCGGTCTGTAAGGAACCGTGCGCGCAGGCACGCGCGGCGCTCAACCAACGCGGCGTGCCGTTCAAGGAAGTCCAGGTCTGGGAGGAGGAATCGCGCGGCGAACTGCACCGCGTGTCGGGTTCCTACGAGGTTCCCGTGCTCACCGTGGGACGTGCTGTGCAGAAAGGATTCGCGCAGGCAGCGTTCGACTCGCTGCTTGATAGCGCCGGCTATCCGCGCGCCGGCATCCTGCCGGCGCGAACGCTCGCCGCGCCGCCGCCCCCTGAGGGCTATCTGCCGCCCTCCGAACGCGAGGCGCCGACGCCAGCCGCCGAACCCGCGAAACCGAAGCCGCCCGCTCCCCTCGGACCGTACGCGCCGCGCTAGGCGCCTTTGCGCCCAAGGGCTGCAGCGCAGGATTAAGGCCGGGATCGATCGGCCCTACCGCATGAAACTCGCCACCTGGAATGTCAACTCGATTAAGGTGCGGCTGCAACAACTCTCGCAATGGATCGCGAGCGAGCGCCCGGACGTGCTTTGTGTGCAGGAGACGAAAATCGAGGATGCGAAATTCCCGTACGGCGAGATCGATACCACGGGCTATTGCTCCGTTTTTAGCGGGCAGAAGACGTATAACGGCGTCGCCATTCTCGCACGTACCGCGTCCTCCGATGTATCGGCGGGGATTCCCGGATTCGACGACGGGCAAAAGCGGGTCATTGCCGCGACCGTGAGCGATGTACGCATCGTGTGCGTTTACGCGCCGAACGGACAGGCAGTGGGATCTGAAAAATACGAGTACAAGCTGCGCTGGTACGCGGCGCTGCGCACCTGGCTCGCGGGCGAGCTCGAGCGCCATAAGCGGCTCGCCGTGCTCGGCGATTTCAATGTCGCCCCCGAAGACCGCGACGTGCACGACCCGAAGGCGTGGCAAGGCCAAGTGCTCGTCTCCGAGCCCGAGCGCGCCGCATTCATGGCGCTGCTCGATCTCGGGCTCAAGGACAGCTTCCGCCTGTTCGAGCAGCCGGAGAAGTCTTTTTCCTGGTGGGACTACCGGATGATGGGATTTCGCCGCAATGCGGGCCTGCGCATCGACCAGATCCTGCTCTCGAGAGAGCTTGCGCAAGCCTGCGTCGCAAGCACCATCGACAAAGCGCCGAGGAAACTGGAGCGTCCATCGGATCACGCTCCGGTCATCGCCGAATTGCGCGTGGAACCGAGCGCGAACTGAGCCGCCCGAAGGGTCGGCTCCAATGCGCGCAGACGAACCGGCGCGCAGCGCGCGTCCGGCTTCGTCAAGCGTTCATCCCCTTGTGCACGCCCGGCCGCGCCGCCATGCGCTCGCCCCAGCGCTTGAGATTCTCCATCCCTCCGGCCGCGTCGATGAGCGGCTTGCGCAGAGCGTAGTTCGGGTACAGCATCAGGTCGGCAAACGAGATCTCGTCGGCCAGGTAGTTGCGGCCGGCCAAGTGCCGGTCGGCATGGCGAAAGAACGTCAGCAGCCGGTTCTTGAAGAACTCCACGTTTGCCGGCATCTTCTCCGGTGCGACGGTCTCGAGCAGGAAGACCGCGGCGCTCGCCCCCGCGATATCGCTCGCGGTAAACGCGAACCATTGCCCGGCCATTGCGCGCCGGACGCCTTGCGTGGGAATGAACTTGCCCGCCTTTTCGCAGGCATACACCACGATCGCCCCGGATTGCGCCAGCGTCAACGGCCGGCCTCCGGGTCCGTCGCGATCGACGATGACCGGGATCTGGCCGGCAGGATTCAGCTTTAGGAATTCGGGCTGCTTCTGCTCGCCCTTCGAAAGGTCCACCTTGTGGATGCGATGTTCGAGCCCCGTTTCGGCAAGCGCAACCGAGGCACGCAATCCGTTCGCGGTCCCCCACATATACAGGTCGATCATAGAGTGTCCCCTTTGTGCGGTTATTCGCACGCATTATATCGAGGCCCCGCCTACCGCCCGCGGAGCGGCGGCGTAGAATCCGCTCGCGTGCGATGGGACGCGGACAAAATGGAACGACTCGACTTGCGCAGATCCCTATGCGCTCTGGCAAGCGTTCCGCTGTTTGTCGCCGGCTGCACGAGCGCTCCGGAGCGCGGGCCCGGGGCAAGGGTCGAGGCGGGCGCCTCGGCCTCGAGCCGCGCCGCGGATGAGGCGCTGAAAATGGTCGGCAGGCCGTACCGATACGGCGGCTCGACGCCGACCGCAGGCTTCGATTGCAGCGGGCTGGTGCAGTTCGGATTCCGACAGGCAGGTATCAGGGTTCCTCGCAGCACCGAGCAGCAGCTTTTCGCCTCGATGCGCGTGCGCAAATCCCAGCTGCGGCGAGGCGATCTGCTCTTTTTCGATCAGGAGGGGAAGAAGAACTCGCATGTCGGAATCTATCTTGGCCAGGGAAGATTCGTGCATGCGCCCTCCTCGGGGAAGCACGTGCGCACCGATCGTCTCGATGCGCCGTACTGGAAGCGGCATCTCTCGGAAGCGCGCCGGTTCTGAGCCGGCGCGATCGGCGTTAGTCGATAAGCTCGTAGGCGGGCAGTGTCAGGAACTCGACGTAGTTGTCGTCTGCGGTGATGCGCTCGAAAAGTTTCGCCGCCTCGGCATACTTGCCGGCGTCCCAGGCCTCCGCCCCGACGTACTGCCTGATCTTCGGCAGCTCCTCCTCGAGGAGCCGGTGGAAGAGCGCCTTGGTCACCCGGCGGCCGTCGTTGAGCGTGCCCTTGTCGCTGCGGATCCATTGCCAGATTTGCGAGCGCGAGATCTCGGCGGTCGCCGCGTCCTCCATCAGGTTGAACACCGGCACGCAGCCGTTGCCCGCGAGCCAAGCGCCGAGGTACTGGATCCCGACCGAGATGTTGTTGCGGAATCCCTCCTCGGTAATCGGCGTCTCGGGCCGGAAATCGAGCAAGTCCTTGGCCGTGACTTTGACGTCGGCGCGTTGCTTATCGTACTGGTTCGGCTGCGGCATGTGCCGGTCGAACACTTCCTTTGCGATCGGCACCAAACCAGGGTGCGCCACCCAGGTTCCATCGCAGCCGTCGGTCACCTCGCGCAGCTTGTCTTCGCGCACCTTTTGCAGGGCGGCTTCGTTCGCTTCCGGGTCGTTCTTGATGGGGATCTGCGCGGCCATTCCGCCCATCGCAGGCGCGCCCCGGCGATGGCAGGTCTTCACGAGCAGCAGCGCGTAAGCGCGCAGAAACGGCGCGGTCATCGTCACCTGGGCGCGATCGGCCAGGCAGAACTCCGCGTGCGAGCGGAACTTCTTGATGCACGAGAAGATGTAGTCCCAGCGGCCGATGTTGAGCCCGGCGGAGTGCTCTTTCAGCTCCCACAATATCTCGTCCATCTCGAACGCGGCGACCACGGTCTCGATCAGCACGGTGGCCTTGATCGTGCCGCGCTTGATGCCGAGCTCGTCCTGCGCCATGTTGAAGATCTG
>JBFGLA010000014.1:0-18217 GCA_041576355.1 Burkholderiales bacterium | reverse complement strand
CCGACGCTCGCGCGCTGCGCCGAGTACAGCCGGATGCACGTGCGCGGGGGGAAGCTGCCGTTCCCGGAGCTGCCGCGCTTCTAGCGAGATGACGGATTCGCTGGCGAATCTCGTCGAGCGCGTGCGTGCGGCGGCGGCGCAAGGCCAGGCGCTCCGGCTGCGCGGCGGCGGGACCAAGGACTTCTACGGCGGCGAGCCGGTGGGCGAGCTGCTCGATACGCGCGAATATGCGGGCATCGTCAGCCACGAGCCGACCGAGCTCGTTGTCACCGCGCGCTGCGGCACGCGGCTGGCGGACCTCGAGGCGGCGTTGGCCGAGAAAGGGCAGATGCTGCCCTTCGAGCCGCCGCACCTCGGTGCCGAGGCGACGCTCGGCGGCTGCGTCGCGGCGGGCCTCTCCGGTCCGCGGCGCGTTGCGGCGGGAGCGGTGCGCGATTTCGTCCTCGGTGCGCGGATGATCGACGGCCGCGGCAACGTCCTCGCTTTCGGCGGCCAGGTGATGAAGAACGTCGCCGGCTACGACGTGTCGCGCCTTCTGGTCGGATCGCTGGGCATCCTCGGCGTGATTCTGGAGGTCTCCTTGAAGGTGCTGCCGCGCCCGCCGCACGAGCTGACCGCGCGCTTCGAGATGCCCGAGGCGAAAGCGATCGAGACGCTCAATCAGTGGGCGGGAAAGCCGCTTCCGATCACCGCCAGCGCCTGGCACGAGGGCGAGCTGGCGGTGCGCCTCTCGGGCGCCGAAACGGCGGTACGAGCCGCGCACGCGCGACTGGGCGGTGAGATCGTCGAGGACGCCAAGGCCGCCGCACAGTGGGAGAGCCTACGCGAGCAGACGCACGCCTTCTTCGGCCCCGTGTCGCCGCTGTGGCGGATCTCGGTGCCACCGTCGGCCGCGCCGATCGCGATTCCCGGCGCGCGGCTCCTCGAGTGGGGCGGGGCGCAGCGCTGGCTCAAGTCGGCCGCCGATGCGCGTACCGTGCGCGGCGCCGCCCAGCGCGCGGGCGGCCACGCCACCCTCTTTCGCGCGGCGGACAAGTCGGCGGGCGCGTTCTCGCCGCTCTCCTCCGTGCAGCTGCGCCTGCATCGCGGACTCAAGGCCGCGTTCGATCCGAAGGGGATCTTCAACCCCGGCCGGATGTACTCGGACCTGTAATGCGGTCTGACCGCGACCGCTGCATTTCATCCGCTCGTCCAGCATTTCACGTGCTGACGTCCGGCTTGCTACTGTCGGTTCTGCTCGTCGCCGCGCCGGCCGCGGCCCAGGACGGAGGGGGATGGTTCGGCGGTTTCCAGATCACACCCGGCGCCGGGCTGCGGCATCTCGGGCTCGATGTCGTTCGCAAGTCCGATGGATATCAGGGCAATCTTTCCAACGACATCCCCGGGTCGTTCTTCGCCGCGCTCAGCATCGAGACCCCGAGTTACGCGTTCGGCAAGTCGAACTTCGGCTTTTCCGTTTACGCCTACGCGGCGAACGTGAATCTCAACGAACAGTGGGTCGCCGACGGCGGCAGCAATCCCGGAACGGGGACGGCGAGCGGCACGCGCGTGGACGTGGGAACCGGGGTCTCGGGCTACTATTCGTACGTGGTGCCCGCGCTGTACTACCGCTTTCCCTTTCGCGGCGGCGGCGAGGCGAAGTTCGCCCTCGGCTACGGCAAGTGGATCGCCCGCTTCTCGGGCGACATCATCCTCACTGCGAACGATCAGCCGGCGCCGGGGCTGCCGAAGTCGCCGATCGAAGTGAGCGTCTCGAAGAACGCGTATCTGTTCCTCATGCAGTACAAATTCGCCAATCATTGGCAGGCCTACATGTCGGTCGGCGGCCCGAAATGGGACGACGGCGCGAACCGTTACCAGCTGGAGGAGGTCGCGCTCGTGATCGGCTACACCTTCACGTTCTAGCACCCGATGGAGACCCATCTCGCCGATTTCATGCGCGGCACGCCGGAGGGAACCGAGGCGGAAGAGATCCTGCGCAAGTGCGTGCACTGCGGGTTCTGCACGGCCACGTGCCCGACCTATCAGTTGCTCGGGGACGAGCTCGACGGTCCGCGCGGGCGGATCTATCTCATCAAGCAAGCGCTCGAAGGCCAAGAGGTCTCTGAAAAAACGCGGCTGCATCTGGACCGGTGCCTGACTTGCCGCTCGTGCGAGACGACTTGCCCCTCCGGGGTGCGCTACGGGCGCCTGGCCGATATCGGCCGCGGGGTCATCGAGAAGCGCGCGAGGCGCGGACCGATGGAGGGTGCAATGCGCGCGGCGCTCGCGTTCGGCCTGCCGCGGCCCGCCCTTTTCGGCACGGCGCTCAAGCTCGGCCAGGCGCTGCGTCCGATCCTGCCGCGCGCGCTGAGGGACAAGGTGCCGCAGCGTGGGGCCCAGCCGGGCGAGCGGCCGCAGCCGCGCCACGCGCGCAAAGTGCTCGCTCTTGCGGGCTGCGTGCAGCCCTCGCTCGCGCCCAACATCAACGCCGCCGCCGCGCGCGTGCTCGATCGGATCGGCATCTCGCTCATCGAGGCGCCGGGCGCGGGGTGCTGCGGGGCGCTGCGCTACCACCTCAACAAGCAGGAAGCGGGCCTCGCCGACATGCGTGCCCTGATCGATGCTTGGTGGCCGCGCGTTCAGGGCGGGGAGGCGGAAGCGATCGTCATGACCGCGAGCGGCTGCGGGGTCACGGTGCGGGAATACGGACACTTGCTCGCCCACGATCCGGCGTATCGGGAAAAGGCCGCTCGCATCGGCGCGCTGACGCGCGACCTCTCCGAGATCGTCGCAGCCGAGGCCGAAGCGATCGAAAGGCTGCTTCCGGCGGGGGCGCAGCGCGGCAGGGTCGCTTTCCATTCTCCTTGTTCGCTGCAGCACGGACAGCAGATTCGCGGCGTGATCGAAGACCTCCTCGCGCGCGCCGGGTTCGAACCGACGCCGGTACCGGATGCGCACCTGTGCTGCGGCTCGGCGGGGACCTACTCGATCCTGCAGCCGGAGATCGCACTGCAGCTGCGCGAGCGCAAGCTCGCCGCCTTGAACTCCGGACTGCCGCAGGCGATCGCCACGGCGAATATCGGCTGCCTCGCGCACATGCAGGCGGGAACCGACCTTTCGGTGCGGCACTGGATCGAGCTGATCGACGAGGCGATGGCGGGGGGTGACCCCGACCCGGCGCCGGCATACATACCCAACTAGGTATGAATCGGCTATAGTAGCGCGTGATGACGCGCAGGCACCCGGCCGCCGGGGAGAAACCGCTTCACTGGGTGGCATCGGCGAAACGGGATCTGCTCGGTTTCCCGGAGTCGGTGGTGGACAACATCGGTTTTGCGTTGGTCGTCGTGCAGTTGGGCGGACATCCGCCCTCGGTCAAGCCGTGGAAGGGCCTGGGCGCCGGGGTGTTCGAAGTCGTGGAGGACGACCGATCGGGCACGTATCGGGCGGTATATACCGTGCGCTTTCGCCGCGCGGTCTACGTGCTGCACGCATTTCAGAAGAAGTCTCCGTCCGGTGTACGTACGGCAAGACCGGATATTGATTTGATCACCGAGCGGCTCAAGGCTGCCCAGGAAGATTACGAGGCGCGCTATGGCAAGGAAGCATGAAGTCGACGCGGGAAGCGGAAACGTGTTCCACGATCTCGGCTATGCGGACGCGGGCGAGCGGCAGCTCAAAGTGAGGCTTGCCATCGAAGTCGTGCGGATCATCCAGGACCGGCGGCTTACGCAATCGCAGGCGGCGAAGTTCCTCGAAATCGCGCAGCCGCACGTGTCGGACCTCGTGCGGTTCAGACTGAACCGGTTCTCGGTGGAGCGCCTGATGGAATTTCTGACGCGTCTCGGCAAGGGCGTGGAGATTCGGATTACGAAGCGCCAGACGCGCCGCGCACGGGCGGTCGTGAAGGTCACTCACGTCGCGTAGCGCGATCTGACGAGGTGATGGCGAGAGGGTGACCCCGATTCCGCGCCAATGAGCCCTCTCCGCTTTCACATCGTCAACGTCTTCGCCGAAGCGCCGCTCGCCGGAAATCCTCTCTGCGTGTTCGAGGACGGGCGCGGCCTCGACACTGCCGCGATGCAGGCGCTGGCGCTGCAGTTCAATCTTTCCGAGACGACCTTCATCCTGCCGGCCACGGCGGCAGGCGCGACGGCGCGCGTACGCATCTTCACGCCGACCTTCGAAATGCCGTTCGCCGGGCATCCGACACTCGGCACGGCGCACGTCGTGCACGCGCTCGCGGGCACCGGCGAGCGCATCGTGCTCGAAATGCAGGCGGGCCTGATTCCGGTCTCCGCGCAAGAGGACGTCTGGACCCTGCAGGCGCGAGCGCCGGCGTGGCACGCGCCGGGGCTTAGCCGCGCCGCAATCTCGGCGATGCTCGGCATCGACGAAGCGGAGGTGCTCGACGGCGCGCTCTGGGTCGATACCGGATCGGAGCAGCTCGTGATCCCGCTCGGTTCGGTCGCCGCGGTCGAGCGTTGCCGGCCGAATGCCGACCTGCTCGCGCAGTCCGCGAGCGGGTCCGGGCGCGAGGGGCTCGCCTACGTCTGGGCGCGCGCGGGTGAGGGCCAGGTGCGGGCGAGGTTTTTCTTCACCAAGTTCGGCGGCATTGTCGAAGATCCGGGCACCGGTTCGGCGTGCGCAAACCTGGGCGGGTGGCTAATCGCGCGGCAGGCGCCGTTGCCGGCGGCGCTCGAGATCGCGCAGGGCGAAGAAGTCGGGCGCCCGTGCCGGCTGGGACTGCGCGTCGCTGCGGACCGCAGCATCTCCGTCTCAGGCCGAGTGATCGAGATCGGCCGGGGCGAAATATCGATCTGAAGCCTGTTTTGCCCGGCCGCGTGCTTCTGACGGACAATAGGACCCGCGCCCATGAACGCCCCCGAAACCGCGAAGACCCTGACCGCTGCGGATAGCGCGGTCAAAGTCGTGCGCGCCGCCTGCCCGCACGACTGCCCGGACACCTGCGGCATGCTGGTGACGGTCAAGGACGGGGTCGCGACCAAGGTGCAGGGCGACCCCACGATGCCGTTCACCGACGGCACGCTGTGCACCAAGGTCGCGCACTACCTCGAGCGCACGTATGCGCCCGACCGCGTGCTGCACCCGCTCAAGCGCGTCGGGCCGAAAGGCCGCGGCGAATTCGAGCGCATTTCGTGGGACGCAGCGCTCGACGAGATCGCGGCACGGCTGAAGTCGCTCGCCGCATCGCCCGAAGGGCCGCAGACCATCCTGCCGCTCAGCTATGCCGGCACGATGGGCATGGTGCAGTACAGCTCGATGGACCGGCGCTTCTTTCACCGCCTGGGCGCATCGCTCCTTGACCGCACGCTGTGCTCGAGCGCGGGCAAGGTCGGAATCAAGGCGACCCTCGGCGGCTCGGTGGGCATGGACCCGGAGCGCTTCGAGGACTCGAAGCTGATCCTACTCTGGGGCGCGAACCCGATCGTGTCGAACCTGCACCTGTGGTCGCGCGTGCAGGAGGCGAAGCGCCGCGGCGCCAAGGTGGTCGCGATCGATCCGTACCAGAGCCTCTCGGCGGAGAAGTGCACCCAGCACGTCGCGCTCCTGCCGGGAACCGACGGCGCGCTTGCGCTCGCGATGATGCACGTCCTCATCGCCGAGAACCTGATCGATCGCGACTACGTCGACCGCTACACGATCGGCTTCGAGCGGCTCGCCGAGCGCGTCAAGCAGTACACGCCCGAATGGGCGGCGCGGACCTGCGGTCTTTCGGTCGAGGAAGTGGTGGGGCTCGCGCGCGAGTACGGCAGCACGAAGCCCGCGGCGATCCGGCTCAACTACGGCATGCAGCGCCACGCCGGCGGCGGGATCGCGGCGCGCACGATCGCCTGCTTGCCCGCGCTCACCGGCGCCTGGCGCGACCCGGCGGGGGGGATCGTTCTCACCACCGCCGATTTTTACGGCTTCGATCACGCAACGCTCGAGCGCCCGGATCTCCTGGGTGATAGCAGGCCGCGGGTCATCAACCATTCCGCGCTCGGCGACGCGTTGACCGAGGCGCAGCCGCCGGTGCGCGCGGTGATCGTCTACAACAACAACCCGGTTGCCGTATGCCCCGACTCGGGCAAGGTGATCGCCGGTTTCGCGCGCGAGGATCTCTACTGCGTGGTGATGGACTCGTTCCTCACCGACACCGCCGACTACGCCGACATTGTCCTTCCGGCTACCACGCAGCTCGAGCATTACGACGTGCACAAGTCGTACGGCCATCTGTACGTACTAGCGAACAACCCGGCGATCGCGCCGGTGGGCGAGTCGCTGCCGAACTCGGAAGTGTTCCGGCGCCTCGCGGCGCGCATGGGGTTCGACGACGCGTGCTTTCGCGACTCCGACGAGGACCTGTGCCGCCAGGCGCTCGCCTCGGCGAGCCCGCGCATGCGCGGCGTCGCCTGGAGCGCGGTGAAGGAGAGCGGCTGGCAGCGGCTCGCGGTCCCCGAGCGCTTCGCGCCGTTCGCAGAAGGCGGCTTTCCGACGCCGTCGGGCAAGTGCGAGCTCTACAGCGAGTGGCTGGAGAAGCAGGGGATCGATCCGTTGCCCTTCTTCAACCCGCCCGTGGAGTCCGCGGTCAGCAACCCCGAGCTCTCGGAGAGATATCCGCTCGCGTTCATCTCGCCGCCGGCGCGGCACTTCCTCAACTCGACCTTCGCCAACGTGAAGCGCTTCCGCGACTTCGAAGGCGAGCCGCACCTTGAGCTGCACCCCGATGACGCCGCCGCGCGCGGGATCCGCGACGGCGATCGGGTGCGGGTGTTCAACGACCGCGGCGGCTACACGCTGCGCGCGCGGGTGAACGGCAAGCCGAGGCGCGGCGTGGTGGTCGCGCCCTCGGTGTGGTGGAAGAAGTACTCCCCGGACGGGCGAAATGCGAACGACGTCACCTCGCAGAGGATTGCAGATCTCGGCGGCGGGGCGACGTTTTACGATTGTCTCGTGCAGGTTGAACGGGTGGGATGAGCGCGGTCGGCGGTGTCGGCGCCGCCACGCGCCCCGCGTCTGCACGGTCATGGGCAAGCGCAAATGCGGCTCGCCGGGTCAGGTGGCGCCAAGCGAAGGCGCATATCGCGCGCGCAATCCGCGCGCTCGCCCACGCTTCATCCTTTTCGTCCAGACCTTCGGCGATCTTGTAGGGCCGGCCGGGCGCACTCAGCTCGCCGCGAGCCGCTCGCGCAGAAACCGGATCGTCGCGTCCGCGTTCAGGCCGAAGCCGTCATGGACCACTCGGCCCTCGGGATCGATGAGAACGTGCCAGGGCGTGCCGCCGGTGCGATACGACACCATCGTGTTCGGATATCCATCCGGATTGCGCTTGCCCGGGTCGTGGCCGAACGGGATCGCGAGCCCATACTGGAGCTGGGTCTTGCGGACCTTGTCGGCGGTGTTCACGCTGTGGCCCTCGAACACGGTCTGCACGGCGATGTTGACTACACGCTGCTCATTCGCGAAGGCGCTGGCGAGCTTCTGTAGCGCAGGAAAACCGTGCTTGTGGCAGCCTGGGCACCAGCTCTGCCAGCACTTCATGTGCACCCAGCGGCCGCGCTGCGCAGCCATGCGGAAGGTGGTGGGCTTGCCATCGGGGCCGATCCAGAATTCGACGTCGAGCTCGGGCGCGAGCGCGCCGACGATGCCGCGGTCGTGCAGCTCTTCCGCGCGGGCGCTCATCGCGAGCCCCGCGAGCGGCAGCGCGGCGAGCGCGCCGGCGAGCCGGCGGCGCGACAGCGAGACGTCGTGTGGCTCGTGCTTTGCCATGAGCGCTCGTCCATAAAGCGGGATGCTCCTGTGACCCGCGCGAGCTGTGCGGAGTTCCTCGGAGACTACAGCGTCGCTAGCTCCGACGCGCGAGACCCCTGTCCCCGCTCAATCCTTCCGCGCTCCGTCGGCGGGTTCCTTGAACCTCGACAGGGCCGCGAGCTGGGCGACGGAGAGCACGCCGGTGTAACGCCGGCCGTCGATGATCCAGGTCGGATAGTCCCTGACGTCGTTCGCGACGCAATCGAAGTTGAGCACGCCCCTGCGCCCGTCCGGCGTGCACTCGACGTAGGGCAGCCGCTCGACAGACGCCTCGAACAGCGTCTTCTGCTCCTGGCAGGCCGGGCACCAGTACGCGCCGTAGAAGCGCGCGCCGGAATCGCGCAGGTGGACTGCAAGCCCCTTCAGGTACGGATCCTCGGGCCCGGCGGCGGGATCGAACAGGCCGCTGTAGTGCAGGAACAGCCCGAGCACGATCACGGCGGACGCGCTGACCGGGGCCGGCAGCGACTTGGCCCACGCGTTCTCCGGCATGTGCGTGGGCCGGCGCGCGAGCAGCAGCACCAGCAGCGCATTCGCGATGCCGAACGAAGCGAGGCACCAGGCGCAGGTCGCCTCGATGGCGAACACCGATGCCGCGGTGAGATACCAGCTCACGGCAGCGCCGACGCCGGCGACGGTGAGCGCCAGGCGCCAGGCGCTCGGGCGCGCGCGCAGGCGCCACAGCAGCCGCGCGAGCAGCGCGTAGGTGGCGAGACCCCAGAACGCGATCGGCAAGCCGAGCAGCGTTGACCAGCGGCTTTGCTGCACGAGGTCGCAGTCGGACTCCGCCCCGCAGAACGCCGGACGCGCGCCGAACCACGCGACGAGCGTGAGATAGGCGGTGAGCGCGACGCCGGCCAGGGCCAGTCCGAGCAGCCAGTTGTCGAGCGCATGCGCTCCGCGCGCCGGCGCCTCCGCGCGCGGCCCTGCAGCCGGAGCCTGCTCTGCCGGTCCCTGCTTGCCGTGGCGGTGGCGCTTTTTCGACATGTCCTGGCGAATGGTAGATACGGCGCCTGGTTCCGACAACTCAAGACGTTGCCGCAAGCGCGAAAGGCCGACGCGGGCCTGACCCTTTGCGTCGACGCGCACCAGGACTAACATGAAGGACGGGAGGAAGTCACTATGTCTACCGTCGCGCAGATCCTCAAGCAGAAGCCCGACCAGGCCGTGCACACCATCGCCCCGACGGCGACGGTGTATGAGGCCCTCAAGCTGATGGCCGAGAAGAACATCGGCGCCGTCGTCGTCACCGACGGCGGCAAGATCGCGGGCCTGGTCACCGAGCGCGACTACGCGCGCAAGATCGTGTTGGTGCAGAAGTCTTCGAAGGAAACGCCGGTGCGTGACATCATGACCACGCAGGTCATGTACGTGGGCCCCGAGCGCACGAGCGAAGAGTGCATGGCGCTCATGACCGAGAACCGCTTCCGCCACCTGCCGGTGATGGAGAAAGGCAAGCTCATCGGCCTGGTCTCGATCGGGGACCTCGTCAAGGACGTGATCTCCGAGCAGAGATTCATCATCGAGCAGCTCGAGAGCTACATCGCGCGCTAGGATTGGCGCGTTTTGGTCCACTAGGAATGCGCGAGCGCCCGCAGCCTGCCATGCCCGCAGATCTCCACGTCTTCCTGAGCGAGCCGCTCGGCCGCTACGGCTTTCCGGACGGGCACCCGCTCTCGATCGACCGCCAAGGCGCGTTCTGGCGCGCGGCGCAGAGCCGCGGGCTCGATCGCGATATCGTCCTCGTCGACGCGTTGCCCTCGGCGCGCACGCACGTCGAACGCTTCCACCGGCCCGAGTACGTCGACCGGGTGATCGAAGCCTCCCGTCTCGGCGAGGGCTATCTCGACTACGGCGACACGCCGGCGTTTCCCGGCTGCTACGAAGTTGGCCTGCACCTGGTCGGCGCGGCGCTCGAGGGCGCACGCCGCATCATGGCGGGCGAGGCCAAGCGGACGTTCCAGCCGATCGGCGGCCTGCACCACGCGCGCCGCGGCGCGGCGGCCGGATTCTGCGTCTTCAACGACCTCGGGGTGCTCATCGAGACGCTGCGCAACGAGCACGGCGTGCGCCGCATCGCCTACGTCGACATCGACGTGCACCACGGCGACGGCGTGTTCTACGAGTACGAGCACGACCCGGACCTCCTCAT
Source organism: Burkholderiales bacterium (assembly GCA_041576355.1). Classification (GTDB taxonomy): domain Bacteria; phylum Pseudomonadota; class Gammaproteobacteria; order Burkholderiales; family SG8-39; genus JAOUFA01. The sequence continues at coordinate 8,268 of JBFGLA010000014.1, read as the reverse complement.
CGCCGACATCCACGAGGACGGGACCTTCCTCTACCCCGGAACCGGGTTCGCCCATGAGACCGGGCGCGGCGCGGCCGAGGGCACGAAGCTGAACGTGCCGCTGCGCCCCGGATCGAACGACGAGGCGTTCATGCGCGCCTGGATCGAGGTGGAACGCTTCGTCGAGCGATTCGAGCCCCAGTTCGTGATTTTGCAGTGCGGCGCGGACTGCCTCGCCGGCGACCCGCTCGCCGACCTGCGGCTCACCCCGGCGGCGCACACACACGCCGCGCGCCGCCTGGCACGGCTCGCCGACCGGCACGCGCAGGGACGATTCATGGCCTTCGGCGGCGGGGGCTACAGCCTGGAGAACCTCGGCCTCGCCTGGTGCGCGGTGCTCGAAGCGCTGCTCGAGCGCTGAAGGATTCGAGCCGCGCCGGTGCCGCGCGACGCATTTCCCGCAGGGCGGAACGTGCGCGGCGAGCCGTAATTAGGATAACCTGCTGCAAAGTCCGCGCAACCTCGACCGAGAGGCGGCGCCCCTATCCTTCTTGACGATGAACGCGAACACACTCGCCGCAGGCCGCGCCGCGAACCCGGAGCCCTACCTCCGCGTCGATTCGCTCATCAAACGATTCTCGGGCGAGGGGCACGATCTCCCGGCGGTGAACGGGATTTCCTTTACCGTTCCGCGGGGGCGCCTATTCACCCTGCTCGGCCCGAGCGGATGCGGCAAGAGCACGACATTGCGCTGCATTGCGGGCCTGGAAAGGCCGGAAGGCGGGGTGATCGCGGTGAACGGCGAGACGCACGTCGACGTCGCTCGGGGCGTCTTCCTGCCGACCCACCTGCGCGGCGTCGGCATGGTGTTTCAGTCGTATGCGATCTGGCCCCACATGACCGTGTACGAAAACGTCGCCTACGCGCTCGAGGTCAAGAAGATCCCGCGTTCGCAGATCCGAAAGCGGGTGCTCGAGGCGCTCGATCTCGTCGGCTTGGCGGGGCTGGCCGATCGCCCGGCGCCGAAACTGAGCGGCGGCCAGCAGCAGCGCGTCGCGCTCGCGCGCGCCGTGGTGGGGCAGCCGAGCCTGCTGCTTTTCGACGAGCCGCTCAGCAACCTCGACGCGAAGCTGTGCGAGCGCATGCGGCACGAAATCCGCGAGCTGCAGCAGCGCCTGCAGATCACGACGGTGTACGTCACGCATGACCAGACCGAGGCGCTCGCGATCTCGGACACGATCGCGGTGATGGAGGGCGGCAGGATCCTTTCCATGGGATCTCCCAGAGAGATCTACGCCGAACCCGACAACCGCTTCGTCGCCGACTTCGTCGGGCTGACCAACATCGTGCGCGGGACGGCGCTCGCCGATCCACTTCCGGACGGGACCGGCGAGGTGGACGTCGCATTCGGCAAGCTGCGTTGCCGCTTCCTTGGCGGAATCCGGGCGGGCGAGCGCGTCGACGTCCTGATTCGCCCGGAAAACATTTCCGTATCCTTCAATGCGCCGAACGGGGCGGGGAATACCTGGCCGGCGGCCGTGGAGGGGGTCATCTTTCTCGGCGATTCGCAGGACTCGGTCGTCAAGCTGCAGGATGAGCGCCTGCGCATCCGCGTCCACCCCGCGCTCGAGCTCAGAGCCGGGCAAAGAGTTTTTCTGGAAATGCATCCGAACCGCTGCGCGGCGATCCGCGCCGAGTGAGGAGCGAGGAGAAAAGGAGGAGGTTATGAAGACCCTGCACGAGGCAGCATTTTTCTCGAGGCGATGGCTCGGGCTCGCGTCCGCGCTAGTCGCGGGAGGCCTGCTCTACGCCGGCGCCGCCGGCGCGCAGTCTCTCGCCGAGGCGGCGAAGAAAGAAGGAAAGGTGGTCATCTACGGGTCGCTCGAGTCCGGGATCATGGACGAGATCGAAAAGGCGTTCACGAAGAAGTACGGCGTGAAGATCGATTACTTCCGCGCCTCGTCGAACAAGACCCTGGACCGGGTGCTGACCGAGGCGCGCGCGGGGCGAACGCTGTCCGACGTGGTGGTGACCAACCGGGGTCCGATGCTGCTCCTGAAGAAGGAGAAGATCTTCGCCAAGTACGTCTCCCCCGAAAGCGCGAACTTCCCCGAGGACGTCAGGGACCCCGACGGCATGCTGTCGCCGATCTACCGCATGGTGATCGTGGGAATCCTGTACAACACGAGGCTGGTCAAGCCCGAGGACGCGCCGAAATCGCTGGAAGACCTCCTGACCCCGAAGTGGCAGGGCAAGTGGGTGATGCCGGATCCCTCGCGCCACTTCACCACCGGCGTCTGGGTGCGTAATCTCGAGGAGTTCTACGGCAAGGACTGGCTCGCTTTCGCGAAAAGGATGGCGGACGCCAAGCCGATCCTCGCCGAGTCGTTCATTCCGTCGGCGCAGAAGATCATCTCGGGCGAGGCGCTCGCCGGGATCACCTACGTGAAGTACGTGCACATCTTCGGCAAGGAAGGCGCCCCGCTCGATTACGTCCGCCTGCCGAAGATGCTCGCCGACGGGCACCACGTCGGCATCAGCGCGAAGGCGCCGAACCCGAACGCGGCGCGGCTGTTCCAGGACTTCTTCATCTCCCGGGAGGGCATGGAGATCCTGGCGAAGGAAGGCGAGTTCGTGACCGCGAAGGGCCTGTATCCGCCGATCAAGGACGCGGAGAAGATCAAGGCGGTCCCGATGGACGAGCTGGAGAGCGAGGAATACAAGAAGTGGGCGGCCGAGTTCCGCAAGCTCTTCGTCACGAGATAGTCCCGCAGGACCGCGGCCCTCTGCTTGCCGGGAAGAGGGCCGCGCCCGTGCCCGATCGCGACACGCGCTGCGCGTGACGACCGAGACTGTCAGCGTTCCGCGCGCGCCGGCGCGAGGCGTCGGCTGGCGCGATCCCTTCACGTGGACCGTGTTCGGCGTGGCCGCGGTGCTCGCTTACCTGAGCATCTTCCCGACGGCGACGCTCTTCTACGGCAGCTTCACCACCGCTCCCCTGGGGCAGCCGGGCGAGCTCACGCTCGCCAACTACATCGAGGCGTACACGGACCCGGAGACCTTTACGCTGCTGCTCGATTCGTTCGTGTTCGCGCTCGGGTCTTCGATCCTGTCGATCGCGCTCGCCCTGACGCTCGCCTGGATCACGGTCCGGACCAACGCCCCATGGAAGGGAATCTTCGAGCTGACTGCGATCATCCCGAACATTTTTCCGCCGGTCCTGATCGCGATCGCGTGGACGCTGCTGTTGAGCCCCACGGTGGGACTCGTGAACGCCGTTCTGAAAGCGATCTTCAACCTGAGCGAGAGCCCGTTCAACATCTACTCGATGCCCGGGCTCATTTTCGTCGAGGGGCTGATCCTGACTCCGCTCGCATTCCTCATCATCAGCGCGGCACTGAGAGGCATGGACCCCGCGCTCGAGGAGTCGGCGCGCACGCTCGGGTCGACGCAGTTCAGAATCGTGCGCCGGATCACCTTCCCTCTCATGCGCCCGGCGATATTGGCTGCCGGCACCTTGAATTTCGTGCGCGCGCTGGAGAGTTTCGACACGCCCGCGATCATCGCGCTGCCGGCCCGCATCGAGGTGTTCACGACCAAGATCTACCGCGAAGCGCTCGCCGCGTATCCGCCCAACTACAACCTCGCGGCCACCTACGGCGTCAGCCTGCTCGCGATCGCGCTCGTCTTCGTTCTGCTCTACCGACGCTTTACCTCCCGCGTCGAGACCTTCGCCACCGTGACGGGCAAGGGATACCGGCCGCATACGATCGATCTGGGCCGCTGGAAGCTCGCGGCCTCCGCCGGCGCCGTGGTGATCCTCGCGCTGATGGTGATCCTCCCGGTTGCGATGCTGTTCCTGATGTCGATACTTCCCTACTACCACGTGCCGACGCTGGAGACGATCCAGCTCGCGACGCTGAAGCACTACACGTACATCTTCGAGAGCGAGCGGGTGTACCGCGCGATCGGCAACAGCCTGTTCCTCGCGGTGGCCGGCGCCACGGTGGCGATGTTCCTCGCGGCGCTCGTCGGATACATCACCGTGAAGACCAAGGTCCAGGGGCGCGGCGTGCTCGAGGGTCTGACGTTCCTGCCCTGGGCGTTCCCCAGCACGGCGCTCGCGATCGGGCTGCTGTGGGGATACGTGCAGATGCCGGTGCCGATTTACGCCACGATCTGGATCCTGCTGATCGCCTACGTGACCCGGTTCCTGCCTTACGGGCTGAGGTCCGTGACGAGCACGATCGTCCAGATCCACAAGGAGCTGGAAGAAGCCTCGCGGGTCTGCGGCGGCGGATTCTGGACCATGCTGCGGCGGATTCTGCTGCCCCTGATGCGCCCCGGGTTGATCGCCGGCTGGATTCTTCTCGCGACGATATTCATGCGCGAGTTCAGCCTGTCGCTCTTCCTCTATACCCCGGACACCGAGCCCGTGGGGCCGCTCTTGTATTTCCTCTGGCTGGATGGCCTGACCGGACCGCTGGGAGCGCTCGGGATCCTGGTGAGCGTGGTGTCGGCCGTTCTGGTCGCGATCGCGCGCCGGTATCAGCACGTCCCCGGGTAGTCGCGCGTTTCGAGGACGGACGTCGCGGGCTTCGGGCCGCAAGGCCTAAACTTCGGGGCATGGCCGAGCAGTCCATGATCGCCCCCTCTACGGCGCGCGGCGCCTGGCGCCAATACGCGCGCTTGGCGCGCTTTCTCGCACCGTATCGCGGGCGCATCGGCGCCGCGCTCGCCGCGCTCGTGGTGGCCGCGGGGTGCGTGCTCGCTCTCGGCCAGGGACTCAGGCACGTCGTCGACAACGGCTTCGGCAGCGGCGATCCGCGCCTGCTCGACCAGGCGCTCGCGGGAACGGTCGCGATCGCCGTCGCGCTCGCGGCGGCGACCTACGCGCGCTTCGCCCTCATGATGAGCACCGGGGAGCGCGTGATCACCGACCTGCGCCGGGCGGTGTTCGATCACATCCTCGGGCTCGAGGCGGCGTTTTTCGAGGCGACACGCACCGGCGAGGTGATTTCGCGCCTCGCGAACGATACGACGCTGCTGCAGCAGGTGATCGGCTACGGCATGTCGATGTTCGTGCGCAACCTCATCATGATGGTGGGCGCTGCGGCGATGCTCTTCGTGGTGAGCTGGAAGCTCGCGTTGCTCGTTCTCGTCGGTGTGCCGGCGACGCTCGTTCCAATCCTCGTTCTCGGCCGCGGCGTGCGGCGCCTCTCGCGCGACAATCAAGACCGGGTCGCCGATGTGTCGGCATACATCGACGAGGCGATCCACGAGGTGCGCACCGTGCAGGCCTACGTGCACGAGGACGAAGACCGTGCGGCGTTCGCGCGCCACGCGGAAGCGGCGTACCGCGCGGGCGCGGCGCGCATCCACCAGAAGGCGCTGCTCATCGCGCTGGTGATGCTGATCGCGTTCTGCGCCGTCGGAGTGATCCTGTGGATCGGCGGGCGCGACGTGCTGGCCGGGGGGCTCAGCGCGGGCGAGCTCTCCGCGTTCGTTTTCTACGCGGCGGTGGTGGCGGGAGGCGCGGGCACGGTGTCGGAGGTCTGGGGCGAGCTGCAGCGCGCCGCCGGGGCGACCGAGCGCGTGATGGAGCTGCTCGAGACCGAGCCCGCGATCGTCGCGCCGGCGCGGCCGTTTCCGATCCCGACGCCCGTGCGCGGCGAGATCGACCTGCGCGCGGTCAGCTTCGCCTATCCCGCGCGCCGCGAAGTCGCCGCGCTCGAGCGCTTTTCGCTGCGTGTGGCGAGCGGCGAGCGCGTCGCGCTCGTCGGCCCCTCCGGCGCCGGGAAATCGACCGTGTTCGCGCTGCTGCTGCGCTTCTACGACCCCCAGTCGGGCGCGGTGCGTATCGACGGGTTCGACGTGCGCGACGTCGATCCGCGCGCGTTGCGGCGGCTCGTCGCGGTGGTGCCGCAGGAACCGGTAATCTTCGCGACGAGCGTGATCGAGAACGTGCGCTACGGCAGTCCGGGCGCGAGCCGCGCCGAGGTCGAGCGCGCCTGCGCTGATGCGTTCGCGCTGGAATTCATCGAACGGCTGCCGCAAGGGCTCGATACGCCGCTTGGCGAGCGTGGCGTCACGCTCTCGGGCGGACAGCGCCAGCGCTTGTCGATCGCGCGCGCCATCCTCGCCGACCGGCCGATCCTCCTCCTCGACGAGGCGACCAGCTCGCTCGATGCGGCGAGCGAGCGCATGGTGCAGCAGGCGCTCGAGCGCCTCGAGCGCGGCCGCACCACGCTCGTCATCGCGCACCGCCTGGCGACCGTGCAGAACGCCGATCGCATCGTGGTCATGGAGCGCGGCGCGATCGTGGCGCAAGGCTCGCACGCCGCGCTGTTAAGCCAAGGCGGACTGTACGCGAGCCTCGCGCAGCTCCAGTTCCTCGGCGCGCCGCAGCGCGCTCCCGAGCCGGTCGCGTGAGACTCGCTGCTCGCGCTCTCGCCGCCTGCTTGCTGATACTGGCCGTGCGCGGCGCCTCCGCCGACGAGGCGGCGCTGCGGATCGGCTCCAAACGCTTTACCGAGTCGTACATACTGGGCGAGATCGTCGCGCAGACGGCGCGCGCGGCGGGCGCGCGCGCCGAGCACAAGCCGGGGCTGGGCAACACGGCGGTGCTCTACGAGGCGCTGCGGCAAGGCGCGATCGACGTCTACCCCGAGTACACCGGAACCCTCGCGCGCGAAATACTGAGAACCGACGCGCGCCTCGATCTCGAAGCACTCAACCGCCGGCTCGAGCCGCTCGGCCTCGCGGCGAGCGCCCCGCTTGGGTTCGACAACACGTACGCGCTCGGCATGCGGCGCGCGCTCGCCGAACGGCTCGGGATTCGCCGGATATCGGATCTCGCGCCCCATCCGGAGTTGAGATTCGGTCTGTCGCACGAATTCCTCGGCCGGCGCGACGGCTGGCCGGGGCTCGCGGCGGCGTACGCGCTGCCTACCCGCGCGCCGAGCGGGCTCGATCACGGCCTCGCCTACGAGGCGCTCGCCGCGGGCAAGGTCGACGTGATCGATCTGTACTCGACCGATGCGAAGATCGCGCGCTACGACATCGCGGTTCTCGCCGACGACCGCGGCTTCTTTCCGACCTACGACGCGGTGCTCCTTTACCGCGCCGGCGCGCCGGCGCGTTTTCCAGAGGCGTTTCGGGCGCTGCGCGGACTTCAGGGAACGATCGATGCAAGCGCCATGATCCGGCTCAACGCGCTCGCCGAGATCGAGCGTCGTTCTTTCGCCGACGTCGCCGCGGATTTCGTGTCCGGGCGCGCCTCCCGGGTCGAGGGGCGCACGCGATCGCTGTGGGGTGCGATATTCGCGCCCGACTTCACGCGGCTTGCGCTCGAGCACCTCGGGCTGGTCTTCGGCTCGCTTGCCGCGGCGGCGGGAGTCGGCATCCCGCTCGGGATCGCGGCGGCGAAGGTGCGCGCGCTGGCGCAGCCGCTCCTCGCCGCGACGGGACTGGTGCAGACGATCCCCTCGCTCGCGCTGCTCGCTTTCCTGATTCCGATAACGGGGACGATCGGCATCATGCCGGCGCTGATCGCGCTTTTTCTCTACGCGCTGCTGCCGATCGTGCGCAACACGCACGCGGGGCTCGTGCAGGTGCCGCGCGGGCTCGTCGAGGCGGCGATCGCGCTCGGTCTGCATAGGCGGCAAGTCCTCGCGCTCGTCGAGCTACCACTTGCGGCGCGAACCATATTGACCGGCATCAAGACGTCCGCGGTGATCAACGTAGGAACCGCAACGATTGCCGCATTCATCGGCGCAGGCGGTTTCGGCGAGCGCATCACCCAGGGACTTGCGCTCAACGATCACACGGTCCTTCTTGCCGGCGCGTTGCCGGCGGCTGCGCTCGCCTTGATCGTGCACACGCTTTTTGAGATTGCCGAGCGGTCGCTGACGCGCGGTCCGCGGTAGAATTCGGGCCATATCGAGGACGGGATGGGCTTCGCAGCCGGTGAGGCGGTCTCGTCGAGTCCGAAAGAAGCAGGAGTCCAGGGAGAGTTCATCCATGAAGATCGGCGTGCCGGCAGAGACCCGTGCGGGCGAGACCCGCGTTGCCGCGACTCCGGAAACCGTGAAGAAGTTAGCCGCGAAGAACGAGGTTCGGGTACAGGCGGGCGCCGGCGCGGGATCGAGCATTCCGGATAAGGACTACGAGGCCGCCGGCGCGAAGCTCGTCGCTTCGGCCGCCGAGGCGTACGACGCGGACATCGTCCTCAAGGTGCGCGCGCCGCAGGAGGCTGAGCTCGCGCATCTGAAGAAGGGCTCGACCCTG